>NZ_DASSCY010000017.1:0-15253 GCF_035697385.1 Mycobacterium sp.
ATCTGGCGCGGATACCTGACGATGGTGAGCCGGCTGCAGACCGCGATGCAGCGCCAGCTGCAGAGTGATTGCGACGTGTCTCTGGCGGACTACGACGTCCTGGTGGCGCTGTCGGAGACCGGGCCGCACCGGATGAACGAAATCGGCGAGGTCCTCGGATGGGAACAGAGCAGGCTGTCACACCAGCTGCGTCGGATGCGCGGCCGCGGTCTGGTGGAACGCCACGGAAGTGACGACGACCGCCGGGGCGCGACCGTCGAGTTGACGGCCGATGGCTGGGCGGCGCTGCAGACGGCAGCGCCGGGGCACGTCGAGCTTGTTCGGGCGGTCGTGTTCGACGGGCTATCGGCCGCCCAGCTGCAGGCGTTCGGCGCGGTGATCGAGACGGTTCTGGAGCGGCTTACCAGTCGGCTTCCGTGAACTTGATGACGCCGCGAATGTTCTTGCCGTCCAGCTTGTCCTGGTAACCGTCGTTGATGTTCGCCAACGAGTAGGTGGTGGTGACCATTTCGTCGATCTTGAGCAGCCCCGACTTGTACAGACCGACGAGCTTCGGTGTCTCGACGTGCGAGCTGCCACCGCCGAAGATGTTGCCCTTCAACGTCTTCTGCAACATGGTGAAGAGGAACAGGTTGAGTTTGACGTCGACGTCCATCATGGAGCCCATGCCGGTCACCACGCAGGTGCCGGTCTTGGTGGTCAGGGTCAGCGCCTCTTCGAGGTACTCACCCTTCATCTCGCCGACGGCGATGATGACCTTGTCGGCCATGACGCCGTGGGTGACGTCGATGACTGGACCGATGGCTTCGGCCATCGACGCGTACACATGGGTGGCGCCGAACTTGATGGCCTGATCGCGCTTCCATTCGTTCGGGTCGATGGCGATGACGTTCTTCGCGCCGGAGATGACCGCGCCCTGCAGTGCGCTCATGCCGATGCCGCCGACGCCGACGATCACCACCGTCTCGCCTGGTGCAACCTCGGCGACGTTGGTGGCCGAGCCGAATCCGGTTGGCACGGCGCAGCCCATGATTGCGGCGGTCTCGAACGGGATGTCCTTATCGATCTTGACGACGGAGTCCTTGTGCACGGTCATGTATGGGGCGAAGGTGCCGAGCAGGTTCATCGGTGAGACCTCGGTGCTTCCGGCGTGCACGCGGGAGGTGCCGTCGGCGATGGCCTTACCACCGAGCAGGAGAGCGCCGCGGTCGCACAGCGAGCGATGGCCCTTCAGGCACGGCTGACAGGCGCCGCAGGCAGGGATGAACGCCAAGATGACGTGATCGCCCTCTTCGATGCCGGTGACGTTCTTACCGACCTTGGTGACGACGCCGGCGCCTTCGTGGCCGCCGAGTGCGGGTAGGGCGATCGGGGTCGCACCGGTGGTGAGGTGGTAGTCGGAGTGGCACATGCCTGCGGCGTGCATCCGGATCTGTACCTCGTCGGCGACGGGGTCACCGAGATCGATCTCGTCGACCTTGAACGGCGAGTTGAGCTCCCAGAGCAATGCGCCAGTCGTCTTCATAGCTGGCGATCATAGAACACGTTACAGAACACGTGTCAAGAAGCCATCTGACCTGGGTCTACTTGTGGCTACACCGCGTCGTCTGTGGATGACGCTGCGAGTGTGGACAACATTCACGCCTCAGGCCTTTTCGACGTGGTTCAACTCCACACTCGTTAGCAGCCAGTCGGAGCGCGATGCTTGCGTGCCGGGTATGACGCGATCAGCAATGCCATTCATCGGTAGTGAGGCGCTGGCGACCGGGGCATTCACCAAGCGCACCCTGCGCAGCCGCAACCAGCTGATCCATCGGAATGTGTACCTGCCAGCAGGACAGCGATTGACACCTGCGATTGCGGCTTGGCTGTGGTCGGGACGCGATGCCACTGTCGCGGGCATGTCGGCGGCCGCCTTGCACGGGACGAATTGGATCGACGCCGACCTACCCGCCGAGCTGTGCCGCGCCGAGGGTGCTGCCAACGGCATCGTGGTTCACCGCGACGTTCTCCGCAGCGACGAAATCTGCCTAAAGGATGGGATTTCGGTGACGACGCCGGCGCGGACTGCCTTCGACATCGGTCGCCGCAGTGCAGAGACGACGGCAGTGGTACGACTCGACGCGTTGGCGAACGCCACCGGCCTCACAGGCGATGCTGTGCTCGCGGTCGCCGAGCACCATCCCGGAGTCCGCGGGATCGTGCGGCTGAGGACGGTCGTCGACTTGATGGACGGTGGTGCGGAATCGCCGCAGGAGACGCGGACGCGACTATTGCTGGTGCGGTCGGGGCTGCGTCGTCCGCAGACACAGATCAATGTGGCCCGTTGGCGCATCGATATGGGCTGGGAGGAATTCTTGGTCGGTGTCGAGTATGACGGGCCTCAACATTGGACCGATCCCTCCATTCGCAATCGCGACATCGAGAAGTACGCACAACTCGCCGAACGCGGTTGGCTCATCATCCGGGTCAACAGCGAGCTGCTGCGCTACCGCCCTCATGTCGTTGTACAGCGCGTCTGCGCCGCACTGCGGGCCCACGACTGCCCATGGCTCGATGAGTGTGGAGTTGATCCACGGTTTTTCACTCGAAGCGTGGCTTGAGTCCACACTCGGCGGCTAGAGCGTCTCCGGCAGGCCGAACTTCTCGAACAGCTCCGTATCGAGGAACGCGACGACGTGCGATACGCCCTGCGGGCCGATATCGAGCACATGCAACTGGAACGCCTCGTGCACACCCGTCTCGGGATTGCGCATGTACAGCGCAGCAGCCGGCTGACCGTTGGCGGTCAGCGCGATGAACCGCATATCACCCGCGGCCTCGGCCGGGCATTGCACCCGGGTGAGCGTGCCGATGGCCTCCGGCCCCTGGTACCAACCGTCGAACGGCGGCATTTCCCAGATGGCCTCCTCGGTGAACAGCGTGACCAGCTTGTCGACGTCGTATGCCTCGAACGCGGCGATGTAGCGATCGAGCAAGTCCTTGGTCTCCGGTGCATCCGGCGGAGCCAGCTGATCGTCCTCACTGGGCCCGACCGCATCGAGCTGCGCCCGCGCCCGCTGCAGCAGGCTGTTCACCGCGGCTGTGGACGTGCCGATCGCATTGGCCACCTCCGCGGCCTTCCACTGCAGCACCTCGCGCAACACCAGTACCGCCCGCTGCCGCGGCGACAGATGCTGCAGCGCCGCGACGAACGCCAGCCGCACCGACTCCCGCGAGCCGACGATCGTCGAAGGGTCGGTGGGGTCGTCGTATAGATCCGGCAGCGGCTCAAGCCACGGCACCTCGGTGCGCTGCGTCAGCTCACCAGCGGGATCTCCACTCGGTGCGCCAAGCCCGCTCGGCAGCGGCCTGCGCTGACGACCCTCCAGCGAGGTCAGGCACGTGTTGGTGGCGATCCGGTACAACCACGTCCGCAACGACGACTGGCCCTTGAACCCGCTGTAGGCCTTCCACGCCCGCAAGTAGGTCTCCTGCACCAGGTCTTCGGCATCGTGCAGCGAACCGGTCATCCGGTAGCAGTGGGCCATCAGCTCACGCCGGTGCGGCTCTGCCTTGAGCAGGAACTCGTCATCGGTTTCGTGTGCGAGGACGGTCACGCCGCCGAGCTTACGCAGACCGACCGACACGCACTCGATACTCTGCCCTGATGGCCACAACCCGCACTGAACGGAGCTTCGACGGCGTGGGTGGCGTGCGCATCGTCTACGACGTATGGACCCCCGACACCACCCCACGCGGGGTCGTCGTGCTGTCGCACGGATACGCCGAGCATGCCCGCCGCTACGACCACGTCGCGCAGCGATTCGGCGAGTCCGGGCTGGTCACCTACGCGCTGGACCACCGCGGGCACGGCCGATCCGGCGGCAAGCGCGTCTATTTGCGCAACCTCTCGGAGTACACCGACGACTTCCACACCCTGGTCGGCATCGCCGCCAAGGACCATCCCGACCTCAAGCGCGTCGTACTCGGCCACAGCATGGGTGGCGGGGTCGTCTTCGCGTACGGCGTCGAGCATCCTGACGACTACACCGCGATGGTGCTGTCCGGTCCGGCCGTAGACGCGCAGGACGCTGTGTCGCCGGTGATGCTCTTGGTCGCCAAGGTGCTCGGCAAGGTGATGCCGGGACTTCCCGTCGAGCAGCTGCCCACCGACGCGGTGTCCCGCGACCCGGCCGTCGTGGCGGCCTACAACGCCGATCCGCTGGTGCATCACGGCAAGCTGCCCGCCGGCATCGCGCGGGCACTGCTGTCCGTTGGCGAGACGATGCCGCAGCGCGCCGCCGCGCTGACCGCGCCGTTGCTGGTGGTGCACGGCGAGCAGGACAAGCTGATCCCGGTCAAAGGCAGCCATCACCTGCTGGAGTGCGTGGCCTCCGAAGACGCCCACCTCAAGGTCTATCCGGAGCTGTACCACGAGGTGTTCAATGAGCCAGAACGCGCCGTCGTGCTCGACGACGTCGCATCGTGGATCGAGTCCAAACTGTGAAAGTCCTTGCCGCCATTGGACTTTCGCTGCTCCTGGCGCTGGTGCCCGGATGCTCCTCTGATGAGCAAAAACCGCAGGGCTGGGTCGACGACGAGGTCACCTTCGTCGCGGACGGGCTCACCATCCATGGCTCCTACCGCCACGAGCGAGACGCGCAGCCCGGACCCGCCGCGCTGCTGATCTCCGAAAGCGGCGCCACCGACCGCAACGGCGACAACAACGTGGCCGGTGCCATCGGCAACATGCGACAGCTTGCCGAGCTGTTGTCGGACCGCGATGTGGCCAGCCTGCGCTTCGACAAGGTCGGCACCGGCAAGACCGGCCTCGGCCCCTATGCCAAGCGGCCGACCGACGTCATCAGCGCCACCTACACCCAGGGTGCCAACGCCGCACTGCAGTTCCTCTCCGAGCAGCCCGGCACCGACAAGGCCCGCATCTCGGTGTACGCCCTCGGCGAGGGCACCATCCACGCCATGTCGCTGGCCGGTGCCCCCGCGGCCGGGTCTCCAAAGATCCACTCGCTGGGCCTGTTTCAGCCGTTGCCCGACCGCTATCTCGACATCATCACCGCGCGAGTCCGCGCCAGCGGCGCCCCCGAGACGCTGGCCGCCTGGTTGGCCGCCGTCGACGAGGTACGCACCAAGGGCACCGCACCCGCGCAGCTGCCCGAAGGGCTGAGCGCCATTCTCAACCCTGGCAACGTCAAGGCCGTCGTCGAAGCCGACAAGATCGACCCGCTGGCCCTTGCCGCGAAGGTGCCCGCGGGCACGCCGGTGCTGTTGACGTGTTCGGACTCCGACAGTCAGGCCAAATGCGACGCCGAGCGGCCGCTGATCGACGCGCTCAAGCACACCGCGCTGACGGTCGTCGAACTCAAGGGCGTCAACCATGTACTGCGTGACGATCCCAGCGACAGCGTGGCCAACTACGCCAAGCAGGACCCTCTCTCGCCACAACTCGTCAGCGCGCTCGACGGGTTTGTCACCAAGTAATCAGAGGTCGTCGAGCTTGACGAGCCCGTCCTGAAGTGCACGGGCGACGAGCGCGGCCTTCGTCGACGCGGGTCGGCCCGCCGCCGCATACTTTGTTCGTATACGTTGCAGCACAGTGCGAACCGTCGCATTGGCGATGTGCAGCCGGCGAGCCACCCGGTCCTTGCTGTCGTCATGAATCCAGGCGACTAGTACATCCCTCTCCCTGCGTGTGAGTACCGGGCGCACCCTTGACGTCGCTGGCGTCTTCTTGGCTCGCCGGATGCGTTGCGGGTCGTCCGCCGTGTCACGCGGATTCGGCTGTGGCTCCATGGTCCATGGCATCTCGATTGGCAATAGTTGGCGCGGAACGCTTTCGGCCGATCGGAGCGACTCCTCGCAAACCACCGATCGCTTCATCCAGCGTGTGCAAGTCGTGACCGTGCTCGGTCTTGTCCCAGAAGTGGCGCATTCGGGGATTCATCAGTTCATAACAGGCCTTGACCAGTGAGACCACCGTGAGCATCGGCCAGATGCCCGTCAGCACGACGAGCATGTACTTCACGGTGCTGAAGCCTTCGAACTTGGTCGCAGCGGCAACGTGCTGAAGGAACAGCGCGAAGTTGCCGAATACCAGCAGCAAGACGCCAAGATAGAGAAGCAGACCCGGGAACAGTTGCTCGATCGCAGGCGACCGCGTCGTGAAGTAAGCGAACGTCAGTGTCCACGACACTGCGCTCAGCAGAATCGACAGCGGGGTGCCGATGAGGAACAGGACGTAGACGAACCAGCGGACGGGCCCCATCGTGCGCATCGTGCGGATCGGAGTGCGAGTGAAGATCAGGCCGGTCTGCATGTAGCCCTTGAGCCACCGCGACTTCTGCCCGATGAGGGCCCGCATGCGTGTCGTCGCCACTTCCTTTGTGACGCTGTCCAGCATCGCGATTCGGAAACCATGGAGGGCGAGCGCACCAGCCAGATCGGCGTCCTCGGTGACGTTGAACATGTCCCAGATACCCGCCCATTGGACGCCCGGCGGCTGCTGCTCGGGGTCGATGCTGACTCGCGTGAGCAATTCGAGCCGGAAGTGATTCGACGTACCGCCCAACGGCGGGACCAGTCCCAGCCACGCCATGCCCGGCAGAACCCAGCCGAAGTGCACGAGGTACTCGACCCACATCAGCCGTGATACCCAGCTGCTCGTCTCGTTGGAGAATTCCAGCTGTGCCTGCAGGCAGACCACGTTCGAGTCGATGCGGTCATACGCCCGGAACATGCCGACAGCTTTGAGTAGCTGATCGGGTTCGGGGCGGTCCTCCGCGTCGTAGATGACGCAGAGCCTGCCGGCGCGGTCTTTGCGGGGCAGGTGATGCGAATCCTCAATTGCCTTGTGCGCACCGAAGTTCAGCGCGCGCTGCTTGCCGTACGGTTTCACATCGGGAACCTCGATCACTTCGATGAACCCCGGCAATTCAAGTTCGTCGATCGCATCACGCGTCGCGGCGTCGCGTTCACGCCCTTCGACCAGCAACTTGACTTGCAGCTTGTCCTTTGGATAGCGAACATCTGTCATCCCGCGGACCATGGGCTCGACCATGTCGGGCTCCCGGAACATCGGAATCAGAACGAGGTAGTGCGGCAGATTCGGATCTTCGACGTTGGGAAGGTCGTAACTGGGATAGCGGTACCGGGTCGACGCGTACCACAGCCCCATCTTCAACAAGCCCACGAACACCGCGAAGAAAACCAGCACGGCGGCTACGGCGACCTTCGCCACGGTAATAGGACTGAGCACGACACCCGCGATGAGAAGCGCGAATATCAGCGCCAGAGCGAGTATCTGGCCGGTGTTGACGACCGTTGCGGCGGTGTGCCGTACGGGTTCAGAGGTCTTGGTTTGCAACATCGCTAGTCCTTGGTCTTGTAAACGTTGTAGAGGTCGTTGCTGAACACTTCGGCGTAGTCCGATAATTTGGACGAGCCCGCCAGTTCGCGATGCGCCTCGTCCGGTCCGTTTCCGCCTCGCGTGACTATCCATCTGATTCGCTGGCCGGGCGGATTGCTCAGCGCGGGATCCCATTTCTGATAGCTGCCCTCATACACGTTGTTGGACAGTGGGATTCGGGCGTGGAACAGTATTGATTCGTTGCCGAACGACTCGATGAGGATGACCCCGCCGTCATAGTGCTCACGGAGGAAATCGCTGGTGGCCATCGCGGTTTCCGGGTATCCGATGCTTCCCTCGCGCGCGGTCACGACCTGCGTCGGTCCGCCGGGCACCAGCGGAAGCAGCGTGCAGGCGGCCGCCACACCGAGGCCGGCGATCCAGATTCGCATTGGGAGAACGCTGATCAGATACGCGACCAGAATCGCCGCGGGCAGCACCATCATCAGGCCGAACCGCACGTTGTACAGGTCCCTGGTGATCTGCTCGACGTGCAGCGGCCGTTGGCCGACCGTGAGCGCAAACACGAAGAACGGCGCGATCGTCAGAAGCCCGAGCACCGGCAGCGTGACGAGCGAACGGCGCACCACGATCAGTGCGAAGGCCCCGACGATCGCCGCCAGCACGACTGCGATGCCGAGGTTCTCCACTACGGCGTGCCAATAGGTTTCAGCGGCCACGGTCGGATGGCCAACGGCGGCTTCGCCTTCACCGACCCACAGAGACGGCTTGGCGTACTTGCCGCTCTGGAAGTTGAGCGGGTTGCCGAAGATCAGCAGGTTCCATCCCAGCCAGAGCACGATGGCCGCGCCGGCCAGAAACGCGAAGCCAAGGACGACCCCGGTCATCGCCTGGCGACCGTACTGACGCCATGCGACGACGGCCACGATGGCGCCCATGACGAACGTGAGCGGCCAGGCTTCATAGCGGGTCAGACATGCTATGAACCCGGCGATGGCGGCAGCGAACAGGTACGGGTACTTCTCAAGATGCTCTTCGGCCTGGATCCACTGCTGGACGTAGTAGGTCATCGCGGCAATGGCCGCGAACAGCAGCAACTCCGTCATCGGCGTCGACTGCATGTAGAGGATGTTCGGGTTGAGCGCGAAAACCAACAAGCCTGCGAGGGCCGGAATCCTGTTGCGCGTCAATCCGAAAGCGATCTTGTACACGAACACGCACGCGATGACATAGCCGATCATGCTCACCGCGCTGCCGGCGAATCCGCTGTAGTAGAACGGCGTCACCCAGATCAGTGGCAGCATGAGGATGTGCGGCAGTGGCAGCCACACACCGCCCAACTGGGCGAAGCCGGAGGTCGGGCTGCTCAGTGTGCGGGCGGCGATCTGCAAATGCGAGATCGAGTCCTTGTACCCCAAGGCCATGCCCTTGCTGGCGAAGTAGGCGTACGCGCACACCGACACGAGCGCGGCGCCGAGGGCGACCCACCACACGGTGCGATCCGTTGGGACAGCGGAGTTCGGCTCGGCATGCGGCGCCGATACCTCGTTCTCCTGGACGGTCACATCGCCTCCTGGCCGTTGACGGTCATGAACGAAACGACGGGAACGACGGGTGTGAGCGGTTCGAGAGCGGACGCTGCTGATTCGTGCGGCAGCTGTGCGGCGCTACGGCGAGTGCTCAGCTCGCGCCGGACCGTCCAGAGGTCGGCGAAGGAACGCAGCACGACCTTGGGCCGCAGGCCCGTCTGTGTTCCGTTCAAGCGGGCATAGTGCGGCACCGGCACCTCGACGAACCTGTGACCCGCACGGTGCAGCCGCGCCAGCAACTCCGGAGAGATCGCAGCGAAATCACTCTGGAGATCGGCTGCGATGGCGGCAATCGCGCTGCGGTGCAACAGTTTGAACCCGCAGTCCACATCGGCGCCGTTGAACTTCAACACCATCCGGCTGATGCCGTGCCAGCCGCGTCCTGCGGCGCGGCGCGCCCAGTTGTCGGCCCGCCGGACACGCACACCGAGCGCGACATCGACTTGATGCGAGAAGGCGGCGACCAACAGCAGCGCCATATCGGCCGGGTTGAACTGACCGTCGGAATCACAGTAGGCCACCCAGTCGTAGCCGGTGTCCAGTGCGGCGGTGAAACCCGACCGCAACGCCCGCCCGTAGCCGTGGTTGGTCTCGTGCCTCACGACGTGCACGGGATGCGTGAGTTGGATAGTGTCGATCACGGCCGCGGTGTCATCGGTGGACCCGTCGTCGACGACGATGACGGCCCGCTCGGTGATTCCCGCCCGGTCGAAGAAGTCGTAGGCCTTCGAAACGACCGAACCGAGATTGGCGCTTTCATTGAAAGCGGGCATAAACAGCGCAACGCTGGGCGACGGACCTGGTTCGGCTAAGGGGAGTGCGTGCATGGTGAGTTCCTCTGGTGTCGGCAATAGCTCGGCTTGATCGTCGGAGAACACGACGAAGTGGTTGATCAAGAAAGTCCATAAGGTGCTGGCGATGTTGGCGATCAGCATCGCCACCCAGAACGCAAGGCCGGCTTCGACGAGAAGCCAGAAGGCGGTTGCGTTTACAGCGGTGACCGACAGCAGCGCGCTGACGTTGAACTTCGCCCAGCGCATGAAGAGGTGTTCGGTGTGCTGCCGGTCACCCCACGTGAACACTTGGCTCAGTGCGAAATTCAGCTGGGCGGACAGCAGAAACGCCACAATGTCCGCCACCAGCAGGTGAAGCAGGTCATCGACCAGGTACAGCAAACCCAGTTGCACCAGGTAGCAGCAGACTCCTACGACGGCGAACCGGGCGAGCCGGTCGATCAGGGGCAACTTTGTGTCGTTCACAGTGCCGCCAACGGGCCGATGCCGGACGAAACGGTGACGTTGTCGAACACTGAGGTGTTGACTTGCGAGCCGTTGTGCGATGAGACGAACAGACCGACCTCGGCTTCTGCACCGAGATCGACTGTTACCGAGCCCATTTCGGTCCAGGTGACACCATCGGAGGACGTGGAGCCGGTGATCGTGTTTCCGGACCTGACCAGTTTGAGCCATGCGTTGGGGAGTGCGTACGGCGCGGAGCCCACGTCGCCGGTGAAGTTGTGCTGGAGCGTGATTCCGTGTTCGGGCGTGACGGCCAGCAGCGCGTACGGCGACCCCGGCGTCGTCGACTGCTTGATCATGATGCCGCTCTTCGCCCAGCCGTCGGTGCCGGACTCCTGCGCCACCACACGCGCGACGACCTCACCGTCACCCGTCAGTGTCTGGTGGACGAAATGGAATTGGTCGGCGTCACCCCAGATGTCGTCGCCAGCGCCGTTGACGGTGAAGACCCCCGCCGCGTGGGCCGCCGAGCCCGCCAACCTGGGGGCGCCGACGTCGTCGGACGCCCACGGAGCGGGGAGGGAGGCGGGCCCGGCGGTGCTCTTGGTGACCGCGACGTGGTCGAACGTCGCGGTGCTGAGTTGCGAGCTGTCGTGTGCTGAGACGAACAGACCGATCAATGCGGCACCGTCCAGATCAACGGTGGCTGAGCCGATCTCGGTCCAGATCTGACCGTCGAGTGAGGTGAATCCGGTGACTGTGTCGCCGATGCGCTCGAGCTTGAGCCACGTGTTGCCCGGAGTTACCGCTGGGCCTGCGATGTTGTGGTCGAACCCGGACTGAAGGTTGATCCCGTTCGCGGGAGTCACGGCCAGCAGGGCGTAATCAGCGCCGGCCGCGGCCGATTGCTTGATCATGACGCCTGCCTTCGCCCAGCCGTCCGACGTGTCGGTGAACGAGGTGACGCGCGCGATGATCTCGCCGTCACCGGGCAGCGTCTGGTAGCTGAAGTGGAACTGGTCGGCGTCACCCCAGATGTCGTCGCCGCTGCCTTTCAGCGTGTGAACGCCCGACGCGATGGTGGTGCTGCCGGTGATGAGTGGTCCACCGACGTCTGTGCTCGTCCACTGCTCGTTCGATATCACGCTGACCCTGTCGAAGGTGCTGGTGTTCAGCGTGTCGAACTTGTGCGACACGACGGCGAGGCCTGCGGTGACATCGGTGGCCATTGCCAGGGTGGTCTGTCCGACCATCGTCCAATCTGTGCCGTTGGCCGAGGTGTAGCCGGTGAAGACGTCGCCTTGGCGCTCGAGCTTCAGCCACGCGTTGGGGAACGCGTAGGGGGCTGACCCGCCGTCACCGGAGAAGTTGTACTGGAAGGTGACACCGTTCTCCGGCGTCACGGCGAGCAGTACGTATTTGGCGCCCGCGGCAGTCGATTCCTTGATGATGATGCCTGATTTGGCCCAGTCGTCGGTGTCCGTCTGCGACGTCACCCGGGTGATGATCGTGCCGTCACCGCTGAAAGACTGGTGAACGTAATGGAATTCGTCGGTAGGTCCCCAAATGTCGCCGCCGGCGCCGCGGATGGTGAAGACCCCGTTGTCGTACGAGGAGTACCCGGCAAGGGTGGGGTGGCCAACGTCTCCCTCTTGCCACGGGGCGGGAGCGGCGTTGTAACGGTCGTAGTTGATGGTGTAGGTCGCGTTGGCGCCCGGCGTGATGATGGTGTGGCTTCCAGCGCCGCCATCCGACCAGCTGTTGAATACGAACTGCCCGTTGCTGACGTACTGCGGTGACACCGCGGCGATAACGCGTTCCACCCCGACGACGGCCTGTTCGGTGTAAGAACCCTTCTTCGGGATGCCATCGACGGTGAATGTCGCATCAGGGTCGCTGGCGTTGATCGTCAAGGTAACCAGCCGCGGCTTGACGTCCACCGACTTCGACGTCGACAGGCCGCTGCTGTCGGTGACGGTCAACGTGAGCCGGTACCACGTCGTGTCGACGTTGTCGGCGCTGCGCGGAATCGTGATGGTGCCCGTGGATCCGACGATGTTGTCGCGGAACGGATGTACGTGGTCGGCGTGATGGAACTGGACGGTCCAGTTGTAGGCGCTATCGGGTAGTGCGCCGTCCTCGGCATCCGCGCCGAGGCCACTGAACGATATCGTGTCGCCGGCGTTGTACAGCGAGTTGCTCAGGGGAGTAAGGATTTCGGCCGTTGGTGCGGTGCTGCCGACGACGATCAGTTTGGTCGCCTGGCCGGTCTTCTCACCGTCACTGACGATCAGTGTCACGTCGTAGGACCCGTTGACGGTGTAAGTCTTCGTCGGGTTGGCCAGGCTGGACGTCGTGCCGTCGCCGAAGTTCCAGTTGTAGGTCAGCGTGGTGTTGGGATCGGGGTCGCTGGACCCCGCCGACGAGAAGTTGACCTGTAACGGAGACAAGCCGTTGCTCGGTGTCGCGGTGATGACCGCACTGGGTGCCCGGTTGCCACCGGAGGGCGCGATGACCGACAGCACACCAGGAAAGATGTTCAGTTGATAGATGTTTCCGTCCGGCCCCTGCATGAGTTTGACCGTCGTGCCTGCCTGGTCGTCGAACATCCGCTCGCTGATGAAGCTGGAGTACGTCGAGTCGAAAGTGAGTTCCTTGATCCAGCCCAGCGTGTAGTCCGCGATGAAGACCTTGTTCTGGTACTGCGCACCGAGGGTGTCGCCGGTGTAGACCATGACGCCGGTAATGGAACCGGCCTTCGCAGGCGCGGGTGTATGTGCGTAGGTGTAGATCGGATTGACGTAGTTGCAACCGTCGCAAACGCCTTCGGCGTTGGGCCAGCCGTAATTGGCGCCCTTGGTCACGATGTTGAGTTCCTCCCACGCGTCGCCGCCGACATCGCCGGTGAGCAGTTGGCCGTCAGGCGTGAACGTGAAGCGGAAGGGGTTGCGCAGGCCGTAAGCCCAGATCTGATCGATCGCGCCAGGAGTATCGACGAACGGGTTGTCCTGCGGCACCGTCCCGTCGGGATTCAATCGCAGGATCTTGCCGTGCACGTTTGAAAGGTTCTGGGAATTGGGGTTGTTGGTGTTCATCCCCATGGCCCAGTAGAGCTTGCCGTCGGGGCCGAAGTGGATCTCGCCGCCGTGATGGTAGATGTTTCCCGGCTGGTCGGATTCCATGAGGACGAGCTCTGATGCGGGGTCGACGGTGTGGCCCGTGACCGTGAGGCGCGACAGCCGGTCGAAGTTCTGGGCCGTGGTGTACGAGACGTAGATATAGCCGTTCTGCTCGAAGTCGGGATCGACCTCGATTCCGAGAAGGCCTCGCTCCTCGTTGGTGTCCGTCGGCAGCACTGCGAGTGTGATGAGCGGCTCACCATGCACATGACCGTCGTGGTAAAGCTTGATCGCGCCGCCCTTTTCGGCGATCAGGATGCTGCCGTCGGGCAGGAACCGGAAATCCGTCGGCTGGTTGAGACCCGAGACGAGCGTGGTGCGCTCGAGGTCGTCCGGCAATCCTGCGGGGTCCTCAGGTCCTTCGCCAGGCGGATGGACGTCGGCGGCCGCTACCGGCTGGGCGGATGGCGCCGACGGCGCGATTCCCAATGCTTCGGCGAATTGACGCCGTACCCACCCCAGCACTGCCCACACCAGCGGGGAATCGGGAGGCGCCTGCGGGACGGGACCAAGGAACGGTGTCAACACGGCATCGACCACGCTGTACGCCATTGTCATGAAGGCGCGCGGCACCGCCATGAGCGCCGCGACCGGATCCGCGGGCGGCACCGTCGTCGTCTCGGCGGCGGAAAGGACCAACTGATCGGCGACTAGCTCGGTATCGGCGACGGCGGTGAAGAGCCGCGCTGTAGTGTCATCGGCGGTGACGATTGCGGGCGGTGGCGACGTTTCGGGCGCATCGACTTCCGTTGACGCGGAGGCGCTTTCGTGCCCGTTGTCGGCTGCTGGCGTACGAGCGGGCTGCGGGGGGTCTGGATCCGGCGATTCGCCCGAGCCGCTGTCGTCAGCGTCGTCGAGTTCCGTGAGTTCGGGAACTGTCTGCTCCTCGGCGATCGGCTCCTTGTCGTCGACTTCGGCGGAGTCGGTGTCGTCGGTGTCGGAAGTGTGCGCACCGCCGGAGTTGCGGACCACCACCCCGTCGTCTAGATCCGTTTCGACCTCCGAGCCCGCCGGGTCCGCGGTTGCGTCAGGTGGGTCGACCGAACCGGTGGGCGAGCCGGCCGTGCTCGACGGCGAATGGGATGGCGACTGCGGGGAGGACGCTGTCGAGGAATCCGACGTCGACACCGACACGGGCTGGGTCGTGTCCTCGGCAGGCGGTGAATCGTCGGCTCGCGCTATTCCCGGATTGGCCGCGATCGCCCCGCCGATACCCAGCGCGACTGCAAGCGCTCCTACTCGCCCGATGAATTTGGCGTAGCTCGCGTCCACCCGGGACCGCTGCCCAGCATCGTTTGCCAGAATTGCAGACGCGCGCGCAACTGAGCGCGCGCCAGAGGCTTGTGGCCCGACTGAGGCGGAGAGGTCGGTCGCAACCGACATCTGCTGCGGCCGCCTGCTGACGGGCCTCGGATATCGACGAGCCCGATTCGCTGTAGCCATCGGTCCCCCAGTGGATTCCCCTACGCCTTCTCGACAGGCGGTGTTGCGGACGACTATGGCACTGAAAATTCAGCAAAGCAGTGTGGTGGGCCAAGGTAGTGGCCAAATACTTGCGTTCGCAACTAGATGTCTTACCCTTGGCAAGCATTGTCGAGAGAGTTCGCGGCGCGAGACGGCGCAGATTATCGGCAGTTTTGTAGCACGAACGGACCTTCAAATGAGCTAATCTCTGGGTCCTGACTGCACCGTCAATAATCGGAAACGTACTACATGGCTGAAAACTAGCGCCTTGGCACGGCCGCAAACAGCAAATTTTCTGTCGCGATTGGACAGTTGTCCGCCAAACGTATGATACTTTTGGTATGATTCCGACGACCGTAACTGCGCGTAACGGATGAGACACCTTCAGTTAACGCGCGCAGGCTAGCGCGGTGCGCG
>NZ_DASSCY010000018.1:0-40759 GCF_035697385.1 Mycobacterium sp.
GGTGAACATCGACAACGGTTATGGCGCGGGCCACCTTGCCGCTCAGATCGCCGCACCGTCCTGATCGCGAGACCCAAGTGCTTGATGATGATGACCGGCCGGGTTCTGGTTACCTCCCGGACCCTGCGGCGCCCGCCTGGTGCGTGCGACCAGTTCCCGCCGCCGAGGTGTGGCCTATCCGCCGCCAGGTGTTGCGTCCGGGACTGCCGTTTGAACGCAGCTGCTACGCCGAAGACGACCTGCCCGGCGCCCGGCATTTCGCCGCGCTCCACGGGGGCCGTCCGGTGGGTGCGGCCTCGGTGTATCACGAGGATCCGCCCGCCGAATTCACCGTGCCGGGCCTGAAACCGGGCCAAGGCTGGCATCTACGAGGTATGGCCACCCTCGACGAAGTTCGCGGCACCGGTGCGGGCAGCGCGCTGTTGCACACCGCGCTCACGCACGCGCGGCTCGCCGGCGCGGGAGCGGTCTGGTGCAAGGCCCGCACTTCCGTCGCTGGCTTCTACCGCAAACACGGATTCCAGACCCTCGGTGAGGAGTTCGAGATTCCGGGCATCGGGCGGCATTTGTTCATGTACTGGATGGACCGGAACGATTGATGACCAACACGGTTACTGCGCCGGCCACCTTGCCGCTCAGATAGCCGCACCGTCCTGAGGTTCGCCAGGCGCGCTTGACCATCGTGCGCCGGGGCGGAGCATCGCGGCGTCGGCGGCCGCGACCGCCTCGTCGAGCACCTGCCGCACCGGCACGTCGCGGGCCCGGGCCAGCGCTGCGGCGTCGTCGAACTCCGGGGTTGCGTGCACGATGCGGTCGGCCCGCAGAGCTACCTTGATCCGCACCTCGCCGCCGCGCAGCGTGACGGCCTGCCAGTCCCGGTGCAGGGCCACGCGCGACACCTGCGTCTCCCGTACGCCGATTGTCGAAGTCAGCGCAAAGACCTTGTCGCGCAGCGCTTCTCGCTTGGCCTCGTTGGCGAGTACGCACAGCGTGTGCGCGGGCCTGCCCTTCTTCATCACGATCGGCACCAGCCACGCGTCGGCGGCGCCCGCTTCGATCAGCGCGGCCAGCACAGTCGGCCACACCCGCGGATCCAGGTCGTCGATGTTTGTTTCCAGTACCCACATGCCGTCGGTCGCCGGCGCGTCGGCCATCGGAATGCCAAGGGCCACACGGACAACGTTGGCCCGGCCGGGGACGTCACGCCCGCCCGCACCGACTCCGACCGCCGTGATCTCCATCGGCGCCATCGACCCACACTCGTCTGCCAGTGCGCGGATCAAAGCCATGCCGGTGGGTGTGGCAAGCTCGCCCTCTCCGCCCGCGAGGACCTGCCACCCTCGGGCGAGTTCGAGAACCGCTGGTGGTGGCACCGGCATGTCGCCGTGGGCCGAGCCGATCCGCCCGGTGCCCACCGCTACCGGGCTGGCCGTCACACGGATTACCCCCAGCTCGGCCAGCGCGGCGCACACGCCGACGATGTCTGCGATCGAATCCCATGAACCAACTTCATGGAAATGCACGTCGTCCGTTGAGACTCCGTGCACCCGTGCCTCCGCGTCGGCAAGCCGCGCGAACGCCGCGAGCGCGGTCGTGCGGACGGCGCTGGGCAGCTCAGCGGTCTCGAGCATCGAACGGATACGTGCCCACGAGCGGTGCGGATGATCCTCGGCGCAACTTTCGACATCAACCTTTAGCGCGCGCAGGCCGGCCCGCTGCACTGTGCTCGTTCGTAGCTCGACCTCGCCGGGCACGACGGCCGATACTGCGAATTCGACTCTGTCGAGCGGTGCGCCCGCGTCGATCAATGCACCCAGCAACATGTCGCCCGCGATGCCCGCGGTGGCGTCCACCCACAGGTGCATTCCGGCAGTGTGCTCCATATCTGCCACGCTATGGCGAATTGTCGCTTTCCCATAGTCCTGTGTTGCCACCGGCGGGATTGTCAGCCGTCGGCGCGGTGCAGGGATGTTTCCTCGCAGCGGTCATACCGATCGTGAATGCGCTTGTGCCAGAAGGTAATCGCGTCTCGACGCTGAGACAGCCGCAGCACATCGAACGAGCTCGGTGCTTGCCCCGCAGATAGGAAAACGTTTCCTATCGACAAGCGAAATCTGGCTTCGCAGCGATTACGCAAGCACGACTTAATCACGACCATTTCAGTCATGACCACGTTCACACACAACACGGTCCTGACGCAGGACCTGCGGGCCAAGGTGGCCGCGGACTCCAGCATCGGCGGTGGCAACCTGCTTCCCTCGATGCTGGCCATCAATCCGTATCCGGACGAGCCGTTCATCAAGTCGCTGACTCCGGTGCCTTACACCGACGGCGAGACGCGGACCGAGTTCAGCCTCCGCGACCTCGACCACCTGATCCAGAGCTGGTCGGTGTGGTACCTGGCGCAAGGCGTGCGGCCGAAGGACCGCGTCGCGGTCTTTCTGCCCGACTCCATCGCATATTTCGTGCACTACTCGGCCATCGCTGCGCTCGGCGCCATCGCCGTGCTCATCAACTGGCGCTCGCCCCGGGAGAGCGCGGTCGCGTTGTGCGAGCGGACCGGCGCGATCGGTCTGTACACCGACGTGGAGCGGTTGGACCGGATGGCGCCCGATCTGGACAAGCTGTCGCTGCAGTGGATCAAGACCATGGAGGAGATGCCGAGTCCGGCTTCGGCGACGCTGAGCGACGAGGCACGGTTTTTTCATAGCCCCGACGACCCGGTGGGGATGATGCACTCGTCGGGCACGACGGGCCTGCCCAAGCCGGTCATCCACACCCACCGCACGATTCTGGAAGGCCCCAAGTTCCGTGCCGTCGACTACAAGGAGGAGCCCGGCGCCCGGATCATGACGGCGCTCCCGCAGTCACACCAGGGCACCATCTCGTTCACCTCCTACGCGGTGTTGACCGGACAGCCGCTGCTGGCGTGGCGGGACGTCCACGGCGAGGAGCTGGCCGCGGCCATCCCGGAGCACAAGCCGACGATGGTGATGGCCTTCGGCCATGCCTACCCCGAGCTCGCCGCGCTGGACACTCCCGCCGGCGCCCTCGACTCGGTGAACATCTGGGTCTCCATGGGGGATGCGGTGCACGAGCGGCACCTGAAGAACGTGCTCGCGCGTCGCTCTGCAGACCTCCCCCCAGCTGCCTTCCTCGACCGCCTCGGGACCACCGAGCTGGGATGGGGCGTACTGATGCAGCCACGCACCCTGACCACTCCGCGTAAGGACCGCTGCGTCGGCCGCTCGGTCGGCTTTGCAGAGGTCGCCATCCTGCGGGAGAACGGCACCCTCGCCGAGCCATACGAGTACGGCTTCCTCGGGGCGAAACCACCGTCGATGACCGTGGGGTACTGGGGCAACCAGGACACCTACTACCGGAGCATTCTCGCCGGCTACTGGCTGACCGGCGACATCGCCTACCGCGACGAGGACGGCTACTTCTACCAGGTCGACCGCGCGGTCGACGTGGTGCACACCGCCCAGGGACCCGGCTACTCAGTGCAGATCGAGGAGCTCGTCCTCAACGAGGTCGACGGCGTCAAGGACTGCACGGTCGTCGCCGGCGGGTACCGAAACGAGAAGGTGGCCGTCGCCGTGGTGACCGGAGAGGACATCTACCCGGAAGAGGTGTTGTTCGCGGCCAATAAAGCGTTGCGCGCCGCCGGGAAGCCGGAACTGGCCGTGGTCGAGGTCGCGAACGGCGAAGGAGACTTCCCGCTCGGCGTCACCGGCAAGTCGCTCAAGCGCTACCTGCGCGACAAGTACGAGGACCTCGCCCTCTACCTCGGCGACCGCCGAAACAAAAACCTCGCTACGAGCGCTGCGCTCACCTAATCCGATCGGAAATCACCGTGACTACTTCAGACACTCTGCTCGTATTCGACCAGACCGTTACCCGCGCCGGCGTCGAGGGATGGATAACGCACCTGGAATCCGCGGGCGCACCCCCCGAGATGTACTGGCTGGGCGGCACTTTGGTCCTTTCGGTATCCGATGTCGACCTCATCCACACAGCGGGGCCGAAGCTTCCTGCGCCGACCCACCGAGTGCTGAGGAACAGTGATGTCTGGTTGGGGCGCAGGGAACTGCGCCCTGGCGGGACCGAAGTCTCCTTCGGACCGACCACCATCGGCGACGGTTCTGTCGCGGTGATCGCCGGACCGTGTGCGGTCGAATCGCCGGACCAAACGCTGGCCACCGCGGCCGTCGTCGCCGAACACGGCGCAGTCGGCCTGCGGGGCGGTGTTTTCAAACCGCGGACCTCGCCACATTCCTTCCAGGGCCTTCAGTGGGACGGCCTTGAACTGCTGGCCGAGGCCAGGGAGCGGACCGGCCTGCCCGTCGTCACCGAGGTCGTCGACCCGGAACACGTCAAGCGGCTGGCCACGGTGGTCGACGCGCTCCAGATCGGGGCCAGGAACATGCAGAACTTCGCACTGCTGACCGCGGCCGGCCAGAGCGGCCTACCGGTCGTGCTCAAGCGCGGCTTCGGCTGCACCGTGGAGGAAACCCTCGCCGCGGCCGAATACCTGCTGCTCGAGGGTAATGACCAAGTGGTGCTGTGCGAACGGGGTATCCGCACGTTCGAGCCGTCGGCACGCTTCACGCTCGACCTCACCGCGGTCGCGCTGTGGAAGCAGCGCACCCACCTGCCGGTCATTGTCGATCCCAGCCATTCCGGTGGGCGGCCAGAACTGGTGGAACCGCTGTCGCTGGCCGCGGTCGCGGTCGGCGCCGACGCGCTACTGATCGATGTCCACGTCCAGCCGGAGCAGGCGTTGTGCGACGGCGCCCAGGCGATCCGCCCACAACAGTTCGCCGACCTGATGGGCCGGCTCGCTCCGGTGGCGGCTGGACTCGGCCGCCGCTTGAGCGGCGTCGAATAGATCGGGGCCGTTGGTGTTTACCGAGAAGCTGCAGCTGGCGATCGTTGGGCTCGGCCCACGCGGCTTGTCCGTCGCCGAACGCCTCTGCGCGAACGCCGAATCACTTCTGCCGCAAGGGCGGGAGCTCGTCATCCACATCATCGACCCGCATGTGTTGGACGGCGGCCAGGTATGGCGCAGCACGCAGGACCGGGTGCTGTTGATGAACACGGTCGCCTGCCAGGTGACAGTTTTCGTCGACGACACCGTCGACTGCGCCGGGCCGGTGGTGACCGGGCCGAGCCTCTACGAGTGGGCCCGCTCCATCGCCTTGATCGGCAGCCCGAATGTGCCGGAAGCCGATCGAGTCGAAGCCGCCGGACTCGGACCCGACGACTATCCGTCCCGTGCGTTCTACGGGAGCTATCTGCAGTGGGCGCGCGATCGCATGATCTGGACGGCACCCCCGGGTGTCAGTTTCGAGTCGCACCAGGCAACCGCCGTCGACGTTCGTGACACCCCAAATGGCTTGCAGGAAGTTGTATTACACAACGGGGAGATCCTCGGCGACTTGCAGGCGGTGGTGCTCGCACTCGGCCACATGCCGCATCACCTCGGCGAGTCCGAGGCGGCGCTGAGCCGATTCGCGGACCGACATGGCCTGCGGTACATCGCGCCGAGCAACCCGGCCGACGTGTCACTGGACGACATACGCGCGGGCGAATCGGTGATCTTGCGCGGTTTGGGCCTGAACTTCTTCGACTACATGGCGCTGTTCACCATCGGTCGTGGAGGCACGTTCGTGCGCGAGTCCGAAAACAGCCCGGCCACCCTGACCTACCTTCCGTCGGGACGGGAACCCAAGCTGATTGCCGGATCTCGGCGCGGAGTGCCGTACCACGCCCGCGGCAAGAACCAGAAGGGGTCGGCAGGCCGGCATCAGCCCCGGTACGTGACCGCCGAGGTGATCGAACGGCTGCGGACCCGCGCCGACGCGGGGGCACCCGCAGACTTCCGTCGCGACATCTGGCCGATGATCGACCAGGAAGTCCGCACGGTGTACTACGCGACCCTGGTGCAGGAGCGTCGATGCATCTGCGACGCAGACGAATTCACCGCGATGTTCGCCACGGCGGAGCCCGCGGCGGTGCCGATCTTCGGTGACCCACTGGCCGTCGAGGAGAGCGACGAGCAACGCACCGTGCTCGCCAAGTTCGATATCGATCCCGAACAGAGTTGGGACTGGCGCAAGATCGCGGCGCCATTCACCGACGACGACGTCTCCTCGACCCAACGGTTCCGCACCTGGCTGCGGTCGTATCTGGACCTTGAAGTCCAGGAGGCCGGCAAGGGGAACGTGACCGGTCCGCGCAAGGCCGCTCTGGACGTCCTGCGCGACCTGCGCAACGAGATCCGGCTGCTCGTGGACCACGGTGGCCTGTCGGGCGACTCCTACCGGGACGAACTGCAGCGCTGGTACATGCCGTTGAACGCCCACCTGTCGATCGGGCCGCCCGCCGAACGCATCGAGCAGTTCGGCGCCCTCATGGATGCCGGTGTGCTCGAGGTTCTCGGCCCGGACGTGCGGGTCGAGTGCTCGGACGGACGCTTCGTCGTGCACTCCGGAGCCTGTCCGGACCTCACGGTGCAGGCCGCCACGCTGATCGAGGCGCGCCTTCCGGAAACCGACCTGCACCGGACGACCGACCCGCTGCTACGCACGCTGCTGCAGCGCGGCGAGTGCCAGCCGTACCGCATTCCGATCCGCGGCGGTGGCTACTACGTCGCCGGGGGTGTCGCAGTGACCCGACGGCCGTACCGGCTGCTCGACGCTGCGGATCGCCCGCACCCGCGGCGTTTCGCGTTCGGCGTGCCCACCGAGTCGGTGCACTGGGTGACCGCGGCGGGCATCCGTCCCGGCGTCAACTCCGTGATCCTCGGTGATGCGGACGCGATCGCCCGCTCCTGCCTACGCATCGCGGCGGATGAGCGGCCACTGCTGCTCGCCGACGATCGTGGCGAACACCCGACCGGGAGATCGGCATGACGGACTACGGAATTCTGGCGCCCGCGTGGGCGGCGACAGGAGCGGCTGACCTCGTCGACGACAACGCGTTGCTGACAGCCATGCTTGCCACGGAAGTCGCCCTGGCCGAGGCGCAGGCCGAGCTGGGTGTGATTCCGCCTGGCGCAGCGAAGGCCATCAGGGACGCCGCCGTGCCCGCTTCCATCGACCTTGCGGTGGTGGCTGCGGGAGTGCGCGAGACGGCCAACCCCGTCGTGTCGTTCGTCGAGCAGCTCACCGCCGCGGTTCGGTCCGTCGACGCGTCCGCCGCCGAGTACGTGCACCGCGGTAGCACCAGCCAGGACATCCTGGACACGGCGCTGATGCTGCTGTGCGCGGCCACGCTGGACCGCATCGAAAACGATTTGATGGCATGCGCCGAAAGCCTTGCCGGACATGCCGATCGGCACCGGGACACGCCGATGGCCGGACGCACCCTGACCCAGCACGCCGTTCCGATCACCTTCGGCCTGAAGGCGGCCACCTGGCTGCATGGGGTGCTCGACGCCGTGGAGCGGGTGTGCCGGACGCGCGCCGCGTTGCCGGTCTCGCTGGGCGGCGCGGCGGGAACGCTTGCGGCATACCACCAGTACGCGCTGGACACGGTTGATCCGGCCGACGCGACGATGCGCTTGCCGGAATTGGTGGCCCGTCGCCTCGGGCTGGCGCAGCCGGCCCTGCCCTGGCACGGAGTTCGCACCCCCCTCGCAGACGTCGCTGCGAGCCTGATGGTCACCACGGGTGCGCTCGGAAAGCTCGCCGCCGACGTCCTCGTGCTCACCCGCACCGAGATCGGAGAGGTCACCGAAGAGCAGGCGCCGGGCCGTGGGGCGTCCTCGGCCATGCCGCAGAAGCACAATCCCGTGTTCTCGACGCTCATTGCGACCGCGGCCAGGCAGCTTCCACCCATCGCCCTCGTCCTGTTCGGCTCCATGGCCGTTGAGGATGAGCGGTCGTCGGGCGGATGGCACGCCGAGTGGCAACCCCTGCGGGAGTGCCTGCGCATCGGTGCCGGTGCCGCCGCCAATGCCGCTCGCCTCGCGGCGTCGCTACGGGTCTCGCCCGAGGCGATGGAAGCGAATTTGCGGCTGACCCGCGGCGCCATCGTCTCCGAGCGCGTCAACGTCGTTCTTGCGCCGCTGCTCGGCAAGGCCAACGCCAAACGCTTACTGGCCGAGGCGACTTCGGCGGCCGAGCGGGACGGTGACGATCTCGCTGACCTGCTCGCCGTCGCGCTTGAGGAGGCCGGAGTGGCTGTCGGCAACGTGCCCGGGCTACTCGATCCGTCCGGCTACACCGGTATGTCTGGTCCGCTGGTCGACCGCGCGCTCGAGCGTCTCGGAAAAGTTCGACAAGGAGAGTTCGCATGAATGATGTTGCCGCGCTGGAGTTCACCCGGCAGTATGCACAGCCGGTCGCAGCCGAGCGGCGGGACGAGCTGCTCGCGACGCCCGGATTCGGCGACACCTTCTCCGATCACATGGTGACGGTGCGGTGGTCCGCCGATGTCGGCTGGCACGACGCAAGCGTTGGGCCGCTCGCCGCGTTGTCGCTTCACCCGGCCACGATGGCATTGCACTACGGCCAGACGATTTTCGAGGGTTTGAAGGCGTTCTGGCGCCCGCACGGTCAGCGGGCCCTGTTCCGGCCCGCCGATCATGCCCGCCGGTTCAACAGCTCGGCGCGCCGGATGGCCATGCCCACGCTGCCCGAGGAGGACTTCGTCGCGGCGACCGACGCGCTGCTGCGGGCCGACGGCGACTGGGTGCCGCGCGTCAGGGGACAGGCTTTCTATTTGCGGCCGTTCATGATTGCGACGGAGACGGGCCTGGGCATCCGCCCCGCAGCCGAATACCTGTTCGCAGTGATCGGCACCCCGGCGCGGCCCGCATGCTCCGTGGACCCGAAGCCCATGCGGTTGTGGGCAGCCACGGAGTACGTCCGTGCGGCGCCGGGCGGCACCGGCGGCGTCAAGTGTGGCGGCAACTACGGCGGCTCCTACATCGCCCAGCGACAGGCCGCGGCAAACGACTGCGACCAGGTCGTGTGGCTTGACGCGCGGGAACGCCGGTACATCGAGGAAGCCGGCGGTTCCAACTTGTTCTTCGTGGAGTCGACCGCCCAAGGCGCCCGCCTCCGCACGCCGCCGCTGAGTGGAACCCTGCTGGCCGGCATCACCAGGGACTCGATCCTGCGATTGGCGACGACGCTCGGTTACCCGGTCGCCGAGGAGCCCCTCACGCTCGATGAGTGGGAGCAAGGCTGCCGAGACGGGCGCATCACCGAGACGTTCGCGTCTGGCACCGCCCGAGCCATCGCCCCGGTCGGGCACGTCGTCTCCGCGCAGCGGGAGTGGCAGGTGGGTGACGGCACCGCGGGCCCGGTCACGTCGCGCCTGCTGGACGCATTGATCGACATCCAGTACGGCCAAACTCCGGACGAATTCGGCTGGATGCGGCTCGTCGACACCGAGAGTGAGGCCTGATGACCACCGTCGATTTCTACTTCGACCCCGCCTGCCCGTTCGCCTGGATCGCCTCCCGGTGGATCCTCGAGGTGGAACCCAGGCGGGACATCGATCTGCGGTTCCGGGTGATGAGCGTGTCCGTGCTCAACGAGGACCGCGAGATCTCCGAGTGGTACCGAGACTTCTGCGACCGTGCGTGGGGGCCTGCCCGCGTCTGCATCGCCGCCGCCCAGCACCACGGGGAGGAGGTGCTGCGCGACCTCTACACCGCGCTTGGCACCCGAATCCACAAGGGGCGCAACAAGAATTACCCGGAGGTGATCGGGCAGGCCCTCGCCGAGGTGGGCCTGCCGCCCGAGCTTGCGGACGCCGCGCACGGGACCGACTACGACGAGGCGCTGCGCAAGAGCCACGCCGCGGCGCTGGAACCGGTCGGCGCGGATCTCGGCACCCCGGCCATCCACATCGACGGCATCGGGTTCTTCGGGCCGGTGCTGACCGCCATCCCGCGCGGCGAGGAGGCGGCACGCATCTTCGACAGCGCCAGGACGCTGGCCGCCAACCCTCATTTCTTCGAGCTGAAGCGGGCTCGCTCCGGCGACCTGAACTACGACTAAGAGAACGGACGAGTGCACATGAAACACATCGGGTTTGTGGAGTCGAACCGCTCCGGATCCGGGTTCGACGCGTTACGTGCGGCGCGGAAGCTGGGTTTGCACGTCACCTTCTTCACCTGCGGGCTGGATCGCTATCACGCGACACCCGGCGGCACGGAGGTACTGGACACCTGCGTCGACGAGGTCGTTTACTGCCCCACCCATGAGCTGGCGCAGCTGCTGGCCGCGGTGAAGGAACTCGACGCGACACATCCGCTCGACGCGTTGCTCTCAGTCGCCGAGTACGAGGTGGTTCAGACCGCCGAGGTGGCCCGCCAGCTCGGCCTGCCCGGCCCCGATCCGGACGCCATCCGAATCGCGCGCAACAAGGCCGACCAGCGGCGGCGCTGGGCAGAATGCGGCGTGCCTATCCCGGCATTCCGCGCCGTGACGACGGCCGAGCAGGCCGCGCAGGCCGCCGAGGAAATCGGACTGCCGTGCGTGGTGAAGCCGGTCGACGAGACCAGCGGGGCCAATGTCGTCCGGTGTACGACCGTGGCCGAGGTGGTCGACGGATTCTCGGCGGTGCGGTCCGAACCGACCAACCGCCGCGGTCAGCCCCGTCATCCCGAGGTGCTCGTCGAGGAATGCCTTGTCGGCTTCGAGGTCAGCGTCGAGGTGCTGGCCGAGGCCGGATCCGTTCGCGTGCTCGGGGTGACCGACAAGCTGGTCGGCGGCGGCAACCGGTTCATCGAACTCGGACATAGCTTTCCGACCGCGCTGCCGACCCGGATCCGGGAGGAGCTGGAACGGACCGCGGTGGCCGCGACCGCGGCGGTGGGCTTCGACCTCGGCATCGCGCACGTGGAGCTCAAGTACACGGCGGCGGGTCCCAAGCTGATCGAGATCAATCCACGACCGGCCGGTGACCAGATCACCGAGCTGATGGACCGCAGCTTCGGGCTGTCCACCATGGAGCTGCTGATCCGCCAGTACCTTGGCGAGGCCGTCGGCGCCATCGAGGCGAATCCCGTACGTGGCGCGGCGATTCGGTACGTCACCGCACCTGCCGGCGTTGTGGACAGTGTCACAGGACTGGAGATCGCCGCTGCGGTGCCAGGGGTCTGCGAGGCCGTGGTGTCCGTCGAGCCGGGTGCGCGGGTCAACCCCTTGCGGGTGAACGAGGACCGGATCGGCCACGTCCTGGCCACCGCCGACGATCCATACCTGGCCGGCCGGATCGCCGAGGCCGCGGCCCAACAAATCGCGGTGCACACCCACCGGGAAGCAGGAGAGACGACATGACGAACCTCGTGATGGTGATGCCCTACCAGGCATACATAAAGAAGGCCCAAGCCGAGGGTTTGCGGATCCACGCGATATGGGATCCGGCCGAGGCCGAGCGGCTGTTCGGCGCGCAGGCCGCCCAGTACCTCCGGGACGTCGAGGCACAAGCCGACGGTTTCCGGTTGGTGGATTTCACCGATCACGCCGCCTATGCCGACGCGATCCGGGCGGCCGTGCGAGAAACCGACGCCGACCACGTGTGGCATGTCGGTAGTGAGGAATCGATGATGCTGGCGTACGAGGTGGCCGACGAACTGGGAAAGGCGGTCAACTCACCGCGCTCGGTGGCCCTGCTCAACGACAAGCTCGCCATGCGAACCCTGTTGCGCGACAAGGGCATCTCCGCGGTCCGGTTCGCCATCGCGGAGCACTGGTCGGACGTCGCGGCACTGCTGTCGGACTTCACGCTGCCGGTCGTCGTCAAGCCGACCACGTTGTCCGCCAGCAGGGGGATCTATCTGCTCACCGACCCGGCCGACCTGCCCGCCTGGGGCGAGGAGCTGGCCGCCTACTCCTACGACGGGCCGCTGCTCGTAGAGGAGTACCTCCGCGGCCCGGAGTTCAGCGTGGAGACGCTGACGGTGCGCGGCGAGCACCACGTGATCGGCGTGACCCGCAAGCTGCTCGGCCCACTGCCGCACTTCGTCGAGCGTGGGCACCTGTTCGGCGCGTCGGCCACGGCGGAGACCAGTCGGGTGGCCGCCCTCGCGGTGGAACTGCTTGACGCCGTCGGGTACCAGTGCGGCCCAGCGCACACCGAGGTCATCCTGACCGCGGACGGGCCACGGATCGTGGAGTCGCAGGCCCGGCTTGGCGGGGACAAGATCCCGGACATCATCCAGATCGCACAGGGTTTCGACATCAAGCAGGCGATTTTCGGAGCCCTCGCCGGCCGGGCGCCCCAGCCCGGCCCGGCGGAGTCCATCGGGCACATCGCGTACCTGTGCTTCCCCAGCGGGGTCCTCCAGTCGGTGTCGGGCATCGACGAGGCACGCGGGCTGGATTTCGTTCACACCCTGAACTTCCCGTTCTCGGCCGGGGACGTGCTCCCCGAGACGGTGAGTTCCAAAACGCGGCACGGCTTCGTGATCCTCACCGCCTCCGAGGATGCCGCGCAGGCCCTGGCTCGCGCGGACCTGGTGCGCGAACTGATCAAGGTGGAGGTTGCGGCCACCTGAATTACATTGCGCCGTAACGAGAACGGGCACCCTGGCCAACGACGTTTACGGACGGAGGTTTCCTAGAAGGACTGGCCGTCGGCGTATCGCTGCCGGCGGTAGTGGCGCCCGTTGCCACGGTTGCGACTCTTGTACGTCGCAAGCTGTGGGTCACAGTTCGGACAGACCAGCCGCAGGTTTTCCCGTCGATTGTTCGTCGGGTCCCCATCGATGTGGTCCAACACCAATGCGAGAGGCAGGCCCAACCACTCGCTGGCTCCGCCGCAAATCGCGCAACAGCCCGACTGAGCGGCGGCAAGATATAGGCGTATGTAGTGACTGTGCTCGGCGTTGACCCACGCCTGGCCGGATTCGAGCCAGCGTTTCGTACTGGTCTCGCGTCGAACCACTGCCTGACATGCATTACTGCAGTAGACCTTCTGGCTGCGCTTCGAGAGTGGCGAACCGCAGCCGCGACACTGTCTCACGTGTAGGACGCTACGACCGGCTACCGACAACTGGCCGTGCCAGGCTGTGGAGCCTCCTATCGGGATTGAACCGATGACATTCCGCTTACAAGGCGAACGCTCTACCACTGAGCTAAGGAGGCCTGCGGGCTCCGAGTTTATCGGGTCGCTCGTACGGGCACCCCGGTGCCCGTGAGTGTCAAAGACGATCTGCTCGGTGACTTCCCGCATATATACCCCGGCCTGACGCGGCCGGAGATCGAGCAGTTACTGACTCTCCTCGACAAGAGCTCAAGTACCGAGGGTCGCTTGGGCCTGAGCATTGCGACCGCCCTCAAGCCGTTGGTGCCCGACGTCGCAGGCCGGATCGAGTCATGCCGGTCATCGGGCGATGTCGATGAGTACGTGCGCATGTTGCGGGGCGCCGCTGTGTTGCTGCTTCAAGCGTGGCGACCCGACGAGCAGCCGCCGACGCCGGAGAGCATGTCAACCATGGTCGAGACGGTTGAGGCCGACGACTGACCTCATTCGTCGGCGTCGATGACCCGCTGCGACGGCACAGGCCGCGTCGACGGCGGCCGGCTTCGCGGACGGCGGCCGGGGAACGGAATGCGGTCGGCGATGTTGCTCAACGGGTTGACCACCTGACTCAGCGTGATCACGGCCTCGCGCAGCGCTTCGATCGTCGGCTCCAACGCCTCGAGCCCCGGCGTCAGCCGGTTCAGTGTGTCGGCCACCGTCGCGAGTTGCTCGAGCGGACCATTCTTCGCGGTCAGGGTGTCGATCACCCCACCCTCGGCCAGCAGCCGATCGGCCACGCCGTCCTCGGCCAGCACCCGCTCGATCAACCCGTCCTCGGCCAGCAGTTGATCGACAAGGCCGCCGGGTTCGATCGCGCGCATCAGGCCGCTGTTCTCCTCGGTCAGCCGGTCCAGCACACCGCCTGGCATGGTCAGCTTGTCCACCAGCCCGCCGGGCTGCAGCAGCCGGTCGACCGGCCCTCCGGGCGCCATCGCCCGGCCCAGCGGCTGGTCCTCGTCCATCAGCCTGGCCAGCCGGTTCGCCCGCTCGACCGCATCCTCGATGCCCAAGACGCCGGCCACCGAGCCTGACCTGGCACGCGTGTTCGCCTCGCCCAGCGCCCGTTGAGCCATGCCAATGCCGACGTCGGCGACCGAAAGCCCGACGCGCACCGGGGTAAGAGCCAGGTCCGTGAGGGCTTTGCCGAGATCCATTTCCCCAGTCTATGGACCGCGCAAGGCCAAACTCACAGGAAGTGCACAGCGATCGTGCAGGATTATCCCAAGGCAAGTCGTGGACAGTAGCGAGATGGCGATGGCTGCACTACCTGAGAACATGCCCGAGGCCCGGGTCCTCGTCGTCGACGACGAGGCCAACATCGTCGAGCTGCTATCCGTCAGTCTGAAATTCCAGGGATTCGAGGTCTATACGGCCTCCAGCGGCTCCGCCGCGCTGGACAAGGCCCGCGAAGTGCGGCCGGACGCGGTGATCCTCGACGTGATGATGCCCGGCATGGACGGCTTCGGGTTGCTGCGCCGGCTGCGCGCCGACGGCATCGACGCGCCCGCGCTGTTCCTCACCGCCCGAGACTCGCTGCAGGACAAGATCGCCGGCCTCACCCTCGGTGGCGACGACTACGTCACCAAGCCCTTCAGCCTCGAAGAAGTGGTCGCGCGCCTGCGAGTCATCCTGCGCCGGACCGGTCGCGGCGTCGAAGCCCCCCGCAACTCCCGGCTCACCTTCGCCGACATCGAACTCGACGAGGACACCCATGAGGTGTGGAAGGCCGGCCAGCCGGTCTCGCTGTCACCGACGGAGTTCACGCTGCTGCGGTACTTCATCATCAATGCGGGCACCGTGCTGAGCAAACCCAAGATCCTCGACCACGTGTGGCGTTATGACTTCGGCGGCGACGTCAACGTCGTCGAGTCCTATGTTTCCTACCTGCGCCGCAAGATCGACACCGGCGACAAACGCCTGCTGCACACGCTGCGGGGCGTGGGGTACGTCCTGCGCGAACCGCGATGAGCGCTTGCGTGAAGAGCCGACAGCAAAGCTGAACAATAAAGGGGTGGCCGCACTGAGCGCGCGAGGCATACCCCTGAAGGTTGCGCTGGTGGCCGCCACCCTGGTGCTGGTGGCCTGCGGCCTGCTGGCGTCGGGAATCGCGGTCACCTCGATCCTGCAGCACAGTCTGACCAACCGCGTCGACCAGACGCTGCTCGACGCGTCGCGGAGCTGGGCGCAGGCCCCGCGACGGCTGCCCATGCCGCCGATGGAGGGCCCCAACCCGGCCCGGCCGCCGACCGATTTCTACGTCCGCGGCATCGATCCCAGCGGCCGCATCTGGATGGCGGTCAACGACCGGGCCGCCGAACCACTGCTGCCTGCCGACAACGATGTGGGCCCGGTGCCGGTCACCGTCGGCTCCATCGACCACTCGAACGTCCAGTGGCGCGCGATGACCGTCCGCGGCCCTGGCGGTGAGCTCACCACCGTCGCGATCGATCTCTCCGAGGTCCAGTCGACGGTGCGCTCATTGATCTACGCGCAGGTTGGCATCGGCGCGGCGGTGCTGCTGGTGCTCGGCGTCGCCGGCTATGCCGTCGTGAACCGCAGCCTGCGCCCGCTGGTCGAAGTCGAGCAGACCGCCGCGGCGATCGCCTCCGGGCAACTCGACCGCCGCGTTCCACAACGTGACCCGCGCACCGAGGTGGGCCGATTGTCGTTGGCGCTCAACGGAATGCTCGCCCAGATCCAGCGGGCGCTGGCGTCGTCGGAGTCCTCTGCCGCTCAGGCGCGCAGTTCCGAGGAACGCATGCGCCGGTTCATCACCGACGCCAGCCACGAACTGCGCACGCCGCTGACCACCATCCGCGGCTTCGCCGAGTTGTATCGCCAAGGCGCGGCCAAGGACGTCGAGATGCTGATGAACCGCATCGAGAGTGAATCCGCCCGCATGGGTCTGCTCGTCGAAGATCTTCTGCTGCTGGCCCGACTCGACGCGCAGCGACCGCTGGAGCGGCACCGCGTCGACCTGCTCGCTTTGGCCGCCGACGCCGTGCACGACGCACAGTCGATCGCGCCGCAGCGCAAGATCACGATGGAGGTTTTCGACGGCCCCGGCACCCCGGAGGTACTCGGGGACGAGGCCCGGCTGCGGCAGGTGCTCGGCAACCTGGTGGCCAACGCGCTACAGCACACCCCGGAGACCGCAGGCGTCACGGTGCGCGTCGGCACCGACGGCGCAAACGCGGTGCTCGAGGTATGCGACGAAGGCCCCGGCATGAGCAGCCAGGACGCGCATCGGGTGTTCGAGCGCTTCTACCGGACCGACTCCTCGCGGGCGCGGGCCAGCGGCGGCACCGGCCTCGGGCTGTCGATCGTGGACTCGCTGGTCTACGCGCACGGCGGCACCGTCAGCGTCACGACCGCACCTGGGCAGGGCTGCCGTTTCAAGGTCAACCTGCCGCGGATTGCCGACGTCGCCTCTCAGGTCAGTTGAGGCTCAAGACAATTCGGCTATCGCCGCTTTGATCTTTGCCTGTGCCTCGTCGAGCGATTCCGGCGACGGGTTCTGGTCGGCATTGGCGAAGCCGAAGTCGCTCAGGTTGCGTGCGGGGAAGACATGCACGTGCAGGTGCGGCACCTCGAGACCCGCGATGATCACCCCGGCGCGCTCGACGTCGAACGCGTTGGTCACTGCCTTGCCGATCAACTGCGCGACGCCCATGACCTTGTTGAACGCGGGGGCGTCGACGCCCTGCCATTGATCGATCTCTTCGCGGGGAACCACCAGCGTGTGGCCCTGGGTGATCGGCGCGATCGTCAGGAAAGCGACGGTGTCGTCGTCTTCGTAGACGAACCGGCCCGGAATCTCCCCATTGATGATTTTGGTGAAGACGGTCGCCATGGGCACGAGCATTCCAGGAAGCTCCCAGCCGCGCCGCAGTGGGGTAGCAGCTTGTTCGGTGACCGTGAACATCATGACCGACCTGGTGGTTCGCACCTATGCCCTCGACATCGTGATCCCGGTGTACAACGAGGAGCGCGACATCGAGGGGTGCATCCGTCGCCTGCATCGCTACCTGGCCACTGAGGTGCCCTACTCGGCCCGAATCACGGTGGCCGACAACGCCAGCACCGACAACACGCTGGCCGTCGCACGGCGGTTGGCAGATGAACTGCCGGACGTCGAGGTCCTGCACCTGGACGCCAAAGGACGCGGCGGCGCGCTGTGCGCCGCATGGATGGCGTCGGATGCCGACGTGGTGGCCTACATGGACGTCGACCTTTCCACCGAGCTGTCGGCGCTGATGCCGCTTGTGGCGCCGCTGATCTCGGGGCACTCCGACGTCGCGATCGGTTCGCGGCTGGCGGCCTCCTCGCGTGTGGTGCGCGGGCCGAAGCGCGAATTCATCTCTCGCAGTTACAATTTGATCCTCCGCGGCGTGCTTGGCGCGCGCTTCTCCGATGCGCAATGCGGGTTCAAGGCCGTGCGCGCTGACGTGGCCCGGCGGCTGCTGCCGCTGGTCGCCGACACCGGCTGGTTCTTCGACACCGAGTTGTTGGTGATCGCCGAGCGGGCCGGCCTGCGCATTCACGAAGTGCCCGTCGACTGGGTCGACGATCCCGACTCCCGCGTCGACATCGTCCACACCGCGATCGACGACCTCAAGGGCTGCTGGCGAGTCGGCCGCGCGCTGGCCGGTGGCAGGCTGCCACTGCGCGAGCTGCAAGGCAGCCTTGGCCGCGAGCCGCTGGTGCCAGGCGTTCCGCACGGCATGGTCGGCCAGATGGTCCGGTTCGGCATGGTCGGCATCGCCAGCACGCTGGCCTACGCGCTGCTGTATCTCCTACTGCACCCCGTGATGGGCGCCCAGGCCGCCAACCTGACGGCGTTGTTGCTCACCGCGATCGGCAACACTGCGGCCAATCGCGCGTTTACGTTCGGCATCCGCGGTCGCCGCGGCGCGGCGCGTCACCAGTTTCACGGGCTGCTGGTGTTCGCGTTCGGTCTGGCCATCACCAGTGGATCGCTGTTCGTGTTGCACCGCTTCGACCCGACGGTCGACAAGGCCGTGGAGCTGTCGGTGTTGGTGGCGGCCAACCTGGTCGCGACGCTGATCCGATTCGTCGCTCTGCGAAGGGTTTTCAGCGGCACGCCTTTCTCTGGTACGCCAGTGGTGGTTACGCCTCGAAATCGGTTGTTGAAACTGCCCGCATAGCGAGCGACAACCGAGCGGTGTCACAACTTGTCGCCATGTGTCGCGCACACCACGTTGCTAGCCTCACAACAAGTGCTGCCGCGGAGCTGTCGACTCATGCTGCGAGTAACGTCCGGTCAAGCGCCGTATTCGAGCTGTGCAACAGCGCGGTTTACGATGTTGTCGCTCGCTACGCGGGCAAATTCACACCCGTACTTCCGCCGGCTAAATACGTCGAGATATCCGACGGGCACCGTGGCACCGCCAGGCCCGCCGTCTCGAGAAATGGATTGATGCCGTATGACTGATATTTCCGCGTTCGCTGAGTTGTTGCCGATGGATCACGGCCTTTGTGTCGTCACCACGTTGCGCGGCGATGGCAGCGCCCAGTCGTCCGTCGTCAACGCCGGTGTCATGCCCCATCCACTGACCGGCGAGCAGGTCGTCGGTCTTGTGGCCATCGGCGGGGCGCGCAAGCTGGACAATCTGCGCGCCGATCCCCGCGTCACCGTCGTCGCGCGCGCCGGCTGGCAATGGGCGACCGTCGAGGGCAACGCCGAGATCATCGGACCCGACGACCCGCATCCCGACATCGACGCCGAGGGCCTGAGGACGTTGTTGCGCGACATCTTCCGCTCCGCCGGCGGAACACACGACGATTGGGACACCTACGACCGCGTGATGGCCGAGGAACGCAGGGCGGCCGTGTTTGTCGCGCCTCGCCGCACGTATACAAACCCGCCGGCCGGCTAGGCCTTGGGTATCGCGGCGTGCGCGCCGACGACCAATGGGCCGCGCCCTTCCGCCAGTGACATCGCGGCGTCGATCAGATAGGTCTTGGCCACTTCTTCGGCCTCTCCGGGTGTCAAGGGCTCGCAGACGAACGCCGGGACAGGGCCGGACGCACGCCTCAAGAGCTCGCGGCAGCCGGGACCGAATTCCGTGCGCACGGTCGTGAACCCGTCTGCCGGACCACTCAACGGAATGACGCGCTGCGCGTAACGAACCAACACGGCGTGCGTGTTCACCCCGTAGCCCGTAAGCGTCGCCTCGTCGGCCTTCACAGTCAGCGCCCAGAACGGCGGCGCCAGCCGGTACCGGCGCACGATCTCGCGGCTGGTGCCTCCTGCGACGGGGCGGTCGGCGGCTCCGATCCATCCTTCGACTGCGTATTCGTGCTGGCGCACCCGACAGCGATGCATCAAGTACACGAACGCCTCGGCGGCTGCTCGTCCAGCTAACGACCGCGACGGCCAGCCCGGGATCGTCGACGTGAACCCGTCACTGAGCTCGGGGTGGCTTAACGGCAGGACCATGCAACGGAATGTTATTAGCTGAGTCGGGATTTGTCGCGTGTTCCCGCTAGTTCTTAGATTTGCCCAGCTATTTCACAGGAAGACGGATTGCCCGAGCGGCTGGCTAGCTCCTGGTAATCATGCCGTGAAGCTCAGCAATCGACCACGGCGGTGAGCCATGGTGATCCCGATAGCCAAGGAACGCCGGGGTCTGCCGGTCGAATCGGCCGACGAAGCCACCCGCGGCGATGAAGACTTCACCGGTCACATCCTTGGCGAGGTCGCCGGCCAGGTAGCCGTACATCGGAGCCACATACTCAGGCGGCCCCGCATCGAGCGCTCCCTGCATGGTGGCCTCGTCGAGCAGACCGCGACGATGGAGGTCGGCGATTTGGGCTTCGTAGTCGGGCCCCGTCGACAGCCGGGTCTTGGCGCCGGGGCAGACGACGTTCGCGCGCACCCCGTGCTCCTTCAGTTCGGCCGCCATGGCCATCGTCAGGCCGTTGACCGCACCCTTGCCTGCCGGGTAACCGGTGCCGCCATAGTCGCCGAGGAACGCGAACGAACTGGTGTTGATGATCGAACCGCCGCCCTGCGCCACCATCTTGGGCGCCGCGGCGCGACACGTCTCGAATGCAGTGTTCAGGTGTGCGTCGAGCAGGGCGCGAAACTGCGCGGTGGTGATGTTCAGGATCGACGAGCCCGGCGGCTCTGGCGTGCCCGCGCAGTTCACCAGGATGTCGATGCGCCCGAACTGCTCAATGCATTTCTCGATCAGCGCATCGGCAACGGCTGGGTCCGACGGTGACCCCGCGTACCCGACGCCCGAAATGCGTTGCGCCGCAGCCTCGACAGCTGTTCCGTCCCGGCCGTTGACGACCACACCTGCGCCCTGCTCGGCCAGTAGTTCGGCCACTGCCAACCCGATGCCGCGGGAACCGCCGACGACGACCGCGGCGCGCCCGGTCAGTGATTCGCTAATCGGCCTCGCCCTCCTGGGCGAACTGCATGGCGTCCATGTTCCAGTAGCCGCGCAGGTTCGTGATCAGCCCGGCGTCGTTGACGCGATAGGTGAACACGCCCCGCACGGTTGCGGTGAAGCCGTTGGGAAACTCGGTGTGCAGCACCAGGATGTAGGCGATCTCATTGGGAGAGCTGGACGGAAAGCTCGCCTCGCGGGTGACCGTCAGCTGGTTGGGCCCGATGTTGGCGTCGTAGAAGGCGGCAACGGCCTCCTTGCCCCGCACCCCGTTACCGTCCGGGTTGGTGACCGCCTCACCGATCGGATCCTCGATGACGATGTCGTCGGCCATCAGGGCGAGCCAGCCCTCCCTGTCGCCGGATTGCACGCACCGCCACGAGGACTGCGACGCGGTGACGACGGGCGTCTGCTGAACGGTCTCTTGCGACATGGTTCTCCTTAGATTGCACAGGCGGCACGGGCGCCGTCTTCGGCGGCCTTACGGATGAGCCCCAGCCCGGTGCAGTCACCGGCGGCACTCACCTTGATGCCGGGCAGGGCGGCGACGAGCTTCTCGTAGAGTTCGGTGTTCGGTTCCAGGGTTCCGGCGACGACGACGCTGTCCGCGGCAAGGCGGCGGCCGGTGCCACCGTACGGCGTGAATACCACACCGTCGGAAACGATCTCGTCGACGACGGCACGCACGTGCACGGTCACGCCCAGCCGGTCGAGCCGGTCCATGTGTTCGGTCTTGCGCTTGTTGCCGAGTTCGGGTGCGATCGCCTTGCCTTCTTCGACCACCGACACCAGACGACCGCGGGCCGCGAGGAATTCTGCGAGCTCCAGCGCCACCAGGTCTGCGCCGATGATCACCACGCGGCGGCCCAGCGGCATCCACGCCTTCGAAGCCATCCGGACGGCTCTTGGTCGGACCATGCGCTGGCGCCACCCGCCGAACCGTTCCCGCAGCGCTTGTCCAGTCTGCACATGCGGCAGCCCGTCGCCGGCGAATCGCGGAAGCACGACCTGACCGCCGTTGGCCACCACCACCGCGTCAGGGTGCAGCGCCACGACGTCGTCGGCCGAAAGCTCTTGTCCCAGCTCGACCTTCACGCTGCTGCGGGCGACCTCATCGCGAAGGTACCGCAGGAACGGCTCGTTCTCGGGATGCAGGATCGACGCCCACAGCAGCGCACCGCCAGTCTGGTTGCCGCGGTCGAACAGCGTGACCTGGTGTCCCCGCGCGGCGGATACCCGCGCCGCCTCCATGCCTGCCGGACCGCTGCCGATCACCACCACCTTCTTGACATGCGATGCCCGGTGCACGGCCAGCTCCCGCTCCTTGCCGGTTCGCGGGTTGACCGCGCAATCTACTGAGAACCGTTGTTCCATTGCGTCGATGCAGTTTTCGCACGATATGCACATGCGGACGCGGCTGGGATGCCCGGCCGCCACCTTGTTGGGCAGTTCGGGGTCCGCCAGCATCGGGCGGCCCATCGCGATGAAGTCGGCCCGGCCGTCGGCGAGGATCTGCTCTGCGCGCTCGGGATCGTGGATGCGGCCGACGGCGATCACCGGCACATCCACGACCTGCTTGACCGCAGCGGCCGCTCCAACGTTGAGGGCATCACCGTCGTCGGCGCCGTTGACCATGCCCGTGACCAGCCGATCGATCACCCCGCCGCTGACGTGAAACGCGTCGACCCCGGCCGCCACCAATTGCGGTGCGACCTGGGCGGTTTCGAACATCGGCCGGCCGCCGGCAACCCGCTCGTAGCCGGAGATGCGAAGTGTGATGGGCAGTGCGTCGCCGATCTCCGATCGGATCGCCGCCAGCGCCTCAAGCACCACTCGGATGCGGCCCTTGACCGAGTCGCCGCGGTAATCGTCGGTGCGGCGATTGCGCTGCGGCGCCAGAAACGAGCCAAGGAACATGTATCCGTGTGCGGCGTGCAGCTCGATGCCGTCGTAGCCGGCTTCGGCCGCCCGCCGCACCGCGGCCCTGAACAGGTCGAACACCTCGATCAGTTGCTCGTGGGTGACCTCCGCCGATGGGCGCCCGGTCAGGTACGACGGAATGACCGACGGCCCAATAGAAGTGACACCGTGGATCTCCGGCCCCAGCCCGTCGGGTCCGGCGTGCACGATCTGCGGCTGGATCTTGGCGCCGTGCTCGTGCACCGCTTCGACAAGCGCGCGGTGGGCGTCGACGGCCGCGTCGGTGCCCAGGTGCAGCCCGCCCGGCGTCTCGGGATGATGATGATCGATGCCGGTGGCTCCGACGGTGATCAAGCCGACGCCACCCTTGGCTCGTGCGGCGAAGTAGTCGCGCGTGCGTTCGGACGGCAACCCGTCAGGCGTGCCGTACATGGTCTCCATCGGCGACATCACCAGCCGGTTGCGCAGCGACATCGCGCCGATGCTGCCCGGCGCCAACAGGTGCGGAAACCGCTTGATCTTGGCTACCGATCGGCGTCCGTGTAGCGGATGACGCCGCGAATGTTCTTGCCGTCCAGCATGTCCTGATAGCCCTCGTTGATCTGCTCCAGCTTGTACTGCCTGGTGATCATGTCGTCGAGGTTGAGCTTGCCGGCCTTGTACATCGACAGCAGCTGTGGAATGTCGTAGTGCGGGTTGCCGCCGCCGAAGATGGTGCCCTGCAGGTTTTTCTGCATCAGTGTCAGCATCGCCAGGTTCAACGTGACCTGCGTGTCCAGCAGGCTGCCGATCGCGGTCGCTACGCACGTGCCGCCCTTGGCGGTGATGTTCATGTAACTGTCGATGTCCTTGCCGTGCAGCTCGCCGACCGTGAGGATCACCTTGTGGGCCATCAAGCCGGCAGTGGCCTCCATGATGCCCATCAACGCGGTGTCGATGTCGGGATACGCATGCGTGGCACCGAATTTCAGCGCGGCATCGCGCTTCCACTCGACAGGTTCGATGACGAAGATGTTGCGCGCACCGGCATTGACCGCCCCCTGCAGCGCCGACATGCCCACGCCGCCGACACCGACGACCGCGACGTCCTGGCCGGGCCGGATGTCCGCGGTGCGGGTCGCCGAGCCGTAGCCGGTCGTGACGCCGCAACCGACAAGGCAGGCCACCTCGAACGGGACCGACGGGTCGATCTTCACGACCGAGCTCTTGTGAACAACCATGTACGGCGAGAAGGTGCCCAGCAGGGTCATGGGGAAGACGGGCGTGTCGTTCTTGGCCTTGATCCTGAACGTGCCGTCGGAGACCGCGGCGCCGTTGAGAAGGCCGGCGCCGAGGTCACACAGGTTGCGCATACCGGCCTGACACGACGGACACCTGCCACAGGAGGGGATGAACGACAGCACGACGTGGTCGCCGGGCGCGATGTCCTCGACCCCGGGGCCGACCTCGGTGACGATGCCTGCACCTTCGTGTCCGCCGAGGACGGGGAATCCGCCCATCGGGATGCCGCCGGTGACCAGGTGGTGGTCGGAGTGGCACATCCCCGCCGCCTCCATCTGGATCTTCACCTCGTCCTTGACGGGGTCGCCGATTTCGATCTCCTCGATCGCCCACGGCTGGTTGAACTCCCAGATGAGAGCGCCCTTTGTCTTCATCCGTTTGTGCCTTCCGCTAGAGCCAGTGTGGCCAGACTAGAGCCATTAGTTAGATGCGTCACACCCACCCCCAAGCAACCGCTTGGCCGGGCGTCACCAGATCGGGACGGGCGCCTGGCCCAGTGGGTAATAGCCGGGCAGCTTCTCTCCGGCCAGGCTGCGTTCGATCCGCTCCTGCATGCCCTTGGACAGCTTGCCGTCCTTCATCAGGTCCAAATAGAGCTTCTGCACGTGGCCGAAGTCGAAGAAGTCGCGCTGCCACTCGATCTTGGCGTTGGCGTTGAGCCGGAACCAGCTGCCGCCGATGCCGTAGATCTCCCGCTCGGTGCCATCCGGATCGTCAGGGTCCGTCACAACCTGTTTCCAGAACCCGACGATCTCACCGATCTTGTCGTCGATGATCACCTTCTGGTACGGGTAGCGCCACCCCTCGAGACCCGCCATCTCCAGGCCGAGCGCGATCTCGCGGATCTCTTGCACGCCGACACACATCACGTCTTCCTTCGGGCCGATGTTCCAGCCGTAGGTGGCGTCGTCGGCGTAGAAGTCCGCCAACGATGTCCAGTCACCGGCCTTCTCGGCGTCGCGGTTGACCTGAAGCCACCGCTCGACCCAGTCTTCGAGTTGCTCACGGGGAAGTGCGGCCATGTTCAGTCATCCTCTCTCTTCCCCCGGGTCGCTTCGCTCCTGCCCCCAGGGGTCTCTTTGATGGAAAGTGCTTGCGTGGGACATGCCCACACGGCTTGCTCGATCTGGCCCCGATCTTCTTCGGGCGCTTCGTCATTGACGACCTCGACCTTGCCGCGCTTGGGCACCGTGAAGTAGTCGGGTGCTTCCAGCTCGCACATGGCATGGCCCTGGCACAGGTCCATGTCGACCTCGATCTTGATACTCATCGCGGCCTCCTAGACGCGCTTGCGGTAGCGGACCTTCGCGGGCCGGGCCAGTTGGACGACCATCTTGGAGTGGTCGTTGCGATAGCTGTCGGCAGGCTGCGCCATCTCGAATTCATACTCTCGCAAGAGAACCGAGAAGATCGCCTTGATCTGCATGGTGGCGAATGCGGCGCCGACGCACCGGTGCCTGCCAGCACCGAACGGGATCCACGTCCACCGGTTGGCGACGTCGGCCTGCTCAGGCTTGTTGTATCGGTCCGGATTGAACGCGTCGGGATCCGGGAAGTCCTCGAGAATCCGGTTCGAGATGGCGGGTGAGGCAGCCACGAAGTCGCCGTCGTGGATTGGAAAACCCTGTACCTCGAACTCTCCCTTGGCGACCCGCATCAGGATGATCAGCGGTGGGTGCAGGCGCAGAGTTTCCTTGACCACGTTGTCCAGCTTCGGAATCTGGCGCAGCGCATGGAAACTCACCTCCTGCCCGTCGGCGTAGAGCTCCTCGAGCTCGGCCAATACCTCGGCGTACACCTCGGGGTGGCGGATCAGCTCGATGAGCGTCCACGACGACGTGCCCGAGCTGGTGTGGTGGCCGGCGAACATCAGCGAGATGAACATGCCGGTGACCTCGTCGGCGGAGAACCGGGCGTTGCCGTCCTCGTCCTTGATCGACACCAGCACGTCGAGCATGTCGCGGTCGCTCTTGTCCTTCGGCGGGTTCGCCAGACGGCCGTCCATGATCTCCTGGACCAGCGCCACCAGCTTCACGCGTGCCTCGTCGCGACGCTTGAAGCTCTCGATCGGCAGGTACGGGTCGACGTAGCACAGTGGATCCGTGCCGCGTTCCAACTCGTGGTAGTAGTTCGCGAACCGTGCGTCCAGCTGATTGCGGAACTTGAGCCCGATCAGGCACGCGGTCGAGGTGTAGATGGTCAACTCGGAGAAGAAGTCGAGCAGTTCGATCTCGCCTTCGTCGCCCCAGTCGGCGATCATCTTCTTCACTTCGCCCTCGATGGTGGCGGCGTGACCCTTCATCTGCTCACCGCGCAGCGCCGAGTTGTGCAGCATTTCCTTGCGCCGCTCGGGGCTGGCGTCGAACACCACTCCCTTGCCGAAGATCGGCGTCATGAACGGGTAGGCCTCGGCCTGGTCGAGATCCTCGTCGGCGGAACGGAAGAAGAACTCGTTGGCCTCCGCACCCGACAGGAAGATGACATGTTTGTCGACCAGTTGGAACCAGCCGACGTCGCCGCATTCCTCGCGGATGCGCTTCATCAAACCGATCGGATCGGTGCGGAACTCTTCGAGATGGCCGTGTTCTTCCTCGCCGCCCGAGACGCGAGGAACGATCGCGGTGTTCGCCGTAGTGGATTCAGCCATGTCCTGGCATCCCTTCTTCACCTAAGGCGAGCTTCTGGCGGTTCTTGTTGTCTGCCAACGGCGCTTCGGGCTGCAGTTCCATGTTGGCGATGAAGCCACCGCGCGGCGTCTCGGCGACGAACGCGATGGCCCTTGCCAGATCTACCGGCCGCAGGAAGTAGTCGTGGCGGGCCTGGCCCCACTTGGCCCAGTCCTCCAGCGCCGGACCGATCGCTTCGGCAGGCAGGCTCCAGCCCATGCCGGTCTTCGTTGGGCCGGGATGCACGATCGACGCGCGAACACCGGTGCCCTCCAACTCCATCTGCAGGTTGGTGACCATCGCGACCAGCGCGGCTTTGGCGGCACCGTAGGCCCCCATGTGCGGTCGTTGCCGCAGCGCGACGTCGGAGCCGACGAAGATCAGGTCGCCGCGTTGGCGCTCCACCATGCCCGGCAGCACCGCGGTGGCCAACCGGTTCGCGCCGATGAGGTGGATCTGAACCTGCGATTCGAATGCGTCCGTGCTGATTTCGTGCAGCCGGCCGAAGTAGGTGTCGCCGGCGCCTGCGACCAGCAGCTCGATATCGCCGAACTCATCGGTGGCCTTGTGCACGAAACCCTTGACCGAGTCGGCATCCGTCACGTCGAGCGGCAGGGCTACGGCTTCTCCGCCGCTGGACCGGATCTGGTCGACGAGCTCCTCGCACTTCTCCACCCGGCGCGCACCAAGCGCAACGGGGAAACCGCGACCGGCGAGTTCGACGGCTGTCGCGGCGCCAATCCCGGACGATGCACCCGCGACGATCGCGGGCCTGCGGTCGGGCAGTGGTTCAAAACGGGGCATTTAGCGGACCTCCACCGTGATCGGAAGATGGGCGAACCCGCGGACATTGCTGGAGTGGACGCGGACGGCGTTGTCCTCGTCGACCTCGTATCCGCGGATTCGCTTGAACAGTTCGGCCAGCGCCACCCGCGCCTCCATCCTGGCCAGGTGCGCACCGAGGCAGAAGTGGGCGCCGCTGCCGAAACTGACAAGCTTCGAACCGATTTCACGGCCGATGCGGTACTCGTCGGCGTCCTCGAACACCCGGTCGTCTCGGTTGGCTGAGCCGGGCAGCAGAAGCAGCACATCACCGTCGGTCAGTGTGGTGTCGTAGAGCGTCAGTGAGCCGTCGACGGTGCGCGCAAGGATCTGGCTCGACGTGTCGTAGCGCAGTGTCTCCTCCACCCACAGCGGGATCCTGGAGTGGTCGTCGTAGACCGTCGCCAGCTGGTCGGGGTTCTTCGCTCCCCAATATGCGGCGTTGGCAAGCAGTTTGGTGGTGGTCTCGTTGCCGGCGACAACCATCAGGAACAGGAACGCCATGATCTCTTCGTCGGTGAGGCGGTCGCCGTCGACCTCGGCTTCCAACAACGCCGACGTCAGATCGTCGCTCGGCCGCTTGCGGCGCTGGGTGACCATGTCGGCGTAGTAGACGAGCAGATCGGCCGACGCCTGCATCGCCTCCCCGGGTACGTCGGATACGCCGTCCTCGCGGTGCATAACGCCGTCGGCCAGCGCGCGGATGCGGGCCCGGTCCGGCTCGGGCACCCCCATGAGCTCGGAGATGACGTCCATCGGCAGCTTGCCTGCGAAGTCGTCGACGTAGTCGAAACTGTCGGACTGCAGCGCGGCGTCGAGGTGCTGCACGGCGATCTCGGTGACGCGTGGCTCGAGTTCACGAATTCGGCGCGGTGTGAACCCCTTTGAGACAAGGGTGCGCAGCCGCAGGTGCGCGGGGTCGTCGAGCGCGAGAAAGGACATCACCTTGTGCGCGTCGGAGTTTCGCGAGATCGGGTCGAGCGAGACGCCGTACTTGTTGGACAGCGCGGTGCTGTTGCGGAAGCCGGCCAGCACGTCGCCGTGTCGCGACAATGCCCAGAAGTTGAGCTCGTCGTTGCGGTACAGCGGCGCCTCGTCCCGCAGCCGCCGGTAGTACGGGTACGGGTCTTCGTGGAAGTCGTAGTCGTACGGATCCAGGATCAGGTCGCTGGTATCGACGGTCATCTTTCGTCTCCGAGACCGTGTTTCATTGATCCTCTCCGAGGATAAGGCCGACCACGTAGGTGAGGCGGTCGGCGATTTGGTGGTAGGTGACAACCCCGCTGCCGGCATGGACCAGCGCCCCGAAGTAGGTCATCTCCAGCGCCGAGACCGTCCGCGGGTCGGCGTCCGGACCGACTGCTGAGCGGATCCGGCGGTGGATCTCGGCGCCGATGCGGTCTCGGACGGCGCGCACCGCCGCGTCGCCGTTGCTCAGCAGCGCCGTCGTGCACGCGGCCGCCACCTCGGGTTCGTCGGCGATCATCAGCGTGAGCTCCCGCAGCGCCTTCTCCACCCGAGTCGTGGTGCTGTCGTTGACGTCGGTGAAGTACGGCACCTGGCGGACGAGGTCGAGATACACCTCGGCAATCAGGTGGTTCTTCGACGAGAAATACGTGTAGGCGGTCGCGGGGGCGACCTTGGCCCGAGCGGCGACCGCGCGCACCGTCAGATCGGCGTACGAGGACTCGCGCAGCATCTCCACGCCCGCGGCGAGCACCTTGCGGAAGGTCTCTTCCTGTCTACGGTTTCGCGGCGACTCTGTGATCGCAACCACTGCATCGCTGGACACATGTCCAACGTATCTGACCGGGTCCACGACAGGCAAGTCTGATGCATGAATCAGCAGATAGACACGTTTCTCTAGGCCTCGTCCTTGCCTCGGCAGGCGGGTTGCGGCTATGGTTCGAATGAACTGAGTCGGACAGTTGTCCAGCAATGAGGAACGGGAGTTCGGATGGGGATCCTGGCCGATCGCGAGAGTCGACTGCTTATCGACGGCGAGCTTGTCGCCGGTAGTGCGGGCACGTTTCAAACGGTCAATCCGGCCACCGAAGAGGTGCTCGGCGTCGCCGCCGACGCGAGTGCCGAGGACATGGGCCGTGCCATCGAGGCGGCCCGCCGCGCGTTCGACGACACGGACTGGTCGACCAACACCGAGCTGCGTGTGCGCTGCATCCGGCAGCTGCAGGAGGTGCTGACCAAACACGTCGAGGACCTTCGCGAGATCACGATCTCCGAGGTGGGCGCGCCGGTGATGCTCACGGCCGCCGCGCAGCTGGAAGGTCCGATCGCCGACCTGTCCTTCTGCGCCGACACCGCCGAGTCATACCAATGGACAACCGACGCCGGCATCGCGTCTCCGATGGGGATCAAGACCCACCGGACGATCGCGCGAGAAGCCGTCGGCGTCGTCGGGGCCGTCACGCCGTGGAACTTCCCGCATCAGATCAACCTCGCCAAGATCGGCCCGGCGCTGGCGGCGGGAAACACCGTCGTCCTCAAGCCGGCTCCTGATACCCCGTGGTGTGCGGCCGCGATCGGAGAGCTCATCGCCGAGCACACCGACCTGCCGGCGGGCGTTATCAACATCGTCACCTCCAGCGATCACGGTGTCGGTGCGCAGCTGTCGAAAGATCCACGTGTGGACATGGTTTCGTTCACCGGTTCGACGTCGACCGGACGCGCCGTGATGGCCGACGCGGCCGCCACGCTCAAGAAGGTGTTCCTCGAACTCGGCGGCAAATCGGCATTCCTCGTCCTCGACGACGCCGATCTCGCGGGCGCATGCTCGATGGCGGGGTTCACCGCGGCGATGCACGCGGGGCAGGGATGCGCCATCACCACCCGGTTGGTGGTCCCTCGGGCGCGCTACGACGAAGCCGTCGAAGCCGCGGCGGCCACCATGGGCTCGATCAAGCCGGGGGATCCGACGAATCCCGGCACCGTGTGTGGGCCGCTGATCTCGGCCCGGCAACGCGACCGCGTGCAGGGTTACCTGGATTCGGCGATCGACGAAGGCGGCCGGTTCGCTTGTGGCGGAGGCCGTCCCGCCGACCGTGACACCGGTTTCTTCATCGAGCCGACGGTGATCGCGGGCCTGGACAACAACGCCAAGGTGGCCCGCGAGGAGATCTTCGGGCCGGTGCTGACGGTGATCGCCCATGACGGCGACGACGACGCGGTGCGCATTGCCAACGACTCGCCGTACGGGTTGTCGGGCACCGTGTTCGGCGCCGATCCCGACCGCGCCGCGGGCATCGCCGCGCGGCTGCGCGTCGGCACGGTCAACGTCAACGGCGGGGTCTGGTACTCGGCCGACATGCCGTTCGGCGGATACAAGCAATCCGGCATCGGCCGGGAAATGGGGCTGGCCGGTTTCGAGGAATACCTGGAGACCAAAGCCATTGCCACGGCAGCGAATTAAGGAGTAGTAAATGGGTCAGTTCGACGAGAAGGTCGCGATCGTCACCGGATCCGGTGGCGGCATCGGCCAGGCCTACGCCGAGGCGCTGGCCCGCGAGGGCGCTGCCGTGGTGGTCGCCGATATCAATACTGAAGGCGCGCAGAAGGTCGCCGACGGCATTAAGGGTGAGGGCGGTAACGCGCTGGCGGTACGGGTGGACGTGTCCGATCCGGAGTCCGCCAAGGAGATGGCCGCCCAGACGCTGGCCGAGTTCGGCGCGATCGACTACCTGGTCAACAACGCGGCGATCTTCGGCGGCATGAAGCTGGATCTGCTGCTGACCGTCGACTGGGACTATTACAAGAAGTTCATGAGTGTGAATCTCGATGGCGCGCTTGTGTGTACGCGAGCCGTGTACCGCAAGATGGCCAAGCGCGGTGGCGGCGCGATCGTCAACCAATCCTCGACGGCCGCATGGATGTACGCGAACTTCTACGGCCTGGCCAAGGTCGGAATCAACGGCCTTACCCAGCAGCTGTCACGTGAGCTCGGCGGGATGAACATCCGGATCAACGCGATCGCACCGGGGCCCATCGACACCGAAGCCAACCGCACCACCACGCCACAGGAGATGGTCGCCGACATCGTGAAGGGAATTCCGCTGTCGCGCATGGGCGAACCTGAGGATCTGGTCGGCATGTGCCTGTTCCTGCTGTCGGATCAGGCCAAGTGGATCACGGGCCAGATCTTCAACGTCGACGGCGGACAGATAATTCGATCATGAGTGAGCAGGTCAAGCTCGGCTACATCGGCCTCGGCAACATGGGCGCACCGATGGCCAAGCGCCTGGTCGAGTGGCCGGGCGGGGTAACAGTTTTCGACGTGCGCGCCGAGGCGATGACACCGCTGGCCGAAGCAGGCGCGACGCTCGCCGACAGCATCGCCGACGTCGCGACCGCCGACATCATCAGCGTCACGGTGCTCAACGACGAGCAGGTGCGCGAGGTGGTCGGCGAGCTGGCCGCCAACGCGAAACCGGGCACCGTCATCGCGATCCACTCGACCATCAGTCCGGACACCGCCGTCGAGCTCGCCGAACAGCTTGCACCGCAGGGCATCCACATCGTCGACGCGCCCGTCAGCGGCGGTGGTGGGGCGGCGGAGAAGGGCGAGCTGGCCGTGATGGTCGGCGCCGAGCGTGAGGTGTACGAGCGCGTCAAGCCCGCGTTCAAACAGTTCGCGTCGATGGTGGTGCATGCCGGCAATCCTGGCGCGGGTACGCGAATGAAGCTGGCGCGCAACATGTTGACGTTCATCTCGTATGCAGCCGCCTGCGAGGCGATGACGCTTGCCGAGCAGGCCGGAATCAACCTGCAACAACTGGGTCGGGTGGTGCGGCACACGGACGCGCAGAGCGGCGGGCCGGGCGCCGTCATTGTGCGGGAGAACATGGCGGCGCTGGAGCCGGACAACTTCCTTTACGGACCGTTGGCCCACGCCCGCGACCTCGGCGAGAAGGATCTGAGCCTGGCACTGGCCCTTGGCGAAGCCGTCGGTGTCGATCTGCCGATGGCCGAAATGGCACTGAAGAACTTGGCAGCCGGTCTCGGCGTGCCGCGCACGAAGGAGTAAAACCGTGGACGAACTGCGTCGCAAGGGCCTCGAGAAGATGAACGAGGTCTACGGCTGGGAAATGCCTGACATGCCCGGCGACTACTTTGCGCTGACCGCAGACCACCTCTTCGGCACCATCTGGACGCGGCCTGGCCTGTCGATGCGCGACAAGCGGATCATGACGCTGACCGTCGTGACGGCGCTCGGGATACAGGACCTCGCTGAGGTTCAGGTCAATGCAGCGATCGCGAACGGCGAACTAACCGAGGACGAGCTCAAGGAGATGGCGATCTTCCTCACCCATTACCTGGGCTTCCCGTTGGGCTCGAAGCTCGACGGGGTTGTGACAAAGGTTGCGAAACAGCGCAAGAAGGGCGAAGGGCGGGACACGGCCGAAGAAAAGCGAGCGAACGTCAATGCCGCGCTGAAGATGCACTCGGGAAGCAGTCTCGATGACAAGTAGGTACGCCAGCCTGTCGCGCAAGGAGCTGGCCGTCCTGCTCCCCGAGCTGCTGCTGATCGGCCAGTTGATCGATCGGTCCGGAATGGCGTGGTGCATCAGCAATTTCGGTCGCGAGGAGATGCTGCAGATCGCGATCGAAGAGTGGATGGGGGCCAGCCCGATCTACACCCGGCGGATGCAGAAGGCCCTGCGCTATGAGGGCGAGGACGTCGTCACGATCTTCAAGGGCCTACAGCTCGACATCGGGGCACCGCCGCAGTTCATGGACTTCCGCTACACCGTGCACGATCGCTGGCACGGCGAATTCCACCTCGACCACTGCGGGGCGCTGCTCGACGTGGAGCCGATGGGCGAGGACTATGTGCGCGGCATGTGCCACGACATCGAAGACCCGACGTTCGACGCCACCGCGGTGGCCACCAACCGCAGGGCGCAGATCCGCCCGATTCACCGGCCACCCCGGATACCGGCCGACCGTCATCCGCACTGCGCGTGGACGGTCATCATCGACCAGTCGTATCCGCCGGTGGAGGACCACCCCGCCATGGACGTTGTGCGCCGAACACGCGCGGCGAGAACAGAACTCGAGCCCATCGACACCTCCGACGAGGGCCAGTCGGACTACTCCGGCGAACTGGTCTCGGACTTCGACTTCGCCGCGTACTCACACTCGGCGCTGGTGCGCATGGCCGATGAAGTGTGCCTGCAGATGCATCTGCTCAACCTGTCGTTCGTGCTCGCGGTGGGTAAGCGCGCAGGCACCAACGTCGAATTGGCCAACGAGATCTGCACCAAACAGCTGATCGGGCTCGCCGGTGTGGCCGCCGAACGTATTCACCGCGCGCTGGAACTACCCAGCGGGGTCGAAGGCGCGATGAAGGTGCTCGAGTTGCACCCGGTGTTCAATCCGAGCGCTTACGTCACCACCGAGTTCGGGCCCGACGTGGTGCACGTCAGCCGGTCGCCTGCGCATGAGGACGGGGCATGGATCTCGCTGGTGACACCCGCCGAGATGCGCCCGCTGCAGGCGATCGTCGCCGCGGTGGACCCGCACCTGAACGTGGAAGTCGGCGGCAACGAGACCGAATGGACTGCGCGGGTGTTCGAAACCAACACCGCGGCAAAGGAATTCCCGGAGGTGTCGGTGGCCAAGGTCAGCGGCGGGTCGACGTTCGTGTTCGAGCCGAGGAAGTCCCTGCCGCTGACTATCGTTTGATCGTCGCCTCCGGCGACGGAAGTACGGCCGACCCCACCCAGCGCCTCAGGTAGTCGCGCAGCTCGTCCCCGCGTCGGGGCGGGCGGCCGGGGTCGATGACGAACGACTGGATGATGCGAAGCAGATGCTCGGCCAGTTCGTCGAGGTCGGCATCGGTGAAGCCGAGCCCGGCCCAGTCGACGTCGAATCGCCGCAGCATGGAGTTCGCGAACTTCACCGCGACATCGGAGGTGACCGATTCCGTGTGCGCGGTGGGCTTGCCGGGAACGATCAGCAGACCGATGTGCTTGTCTTTCGGCAACCATTCCAGCGCCGTGGCGATGCCCTCCGTGACCGCTTCGGCGGGATCGGTGATGCCGACCAGGTGCTCGGCCATCCGGTCGAGGAAGTCGGTCGCCGCGTGCACGGCGGCGGCCACCAGTAGAGCGTCGGTGCTGGGGAAATACCGGTAGACGGTTTGGCGCGTGACGCCAAGGGTGCGGGCCACGTCGGCGATGCTGATGTCGGCACCGCGCTGGTCGATCGCCTTGTTCGCGGCGGCAAGGATGCGGGCGATCGCCTCGTCGTCGGTGGCAGGCGCCGCTCCAGACCAGCCGTGGGTACGCACGAGCGAATGGTACGTCAGCCAGCCAGTTCAGCCTCGGTAGGAGACGGCCAACCGCTTGACTCCGTTCAGCCAGCCCGACCGAAGGCGTTGCGGCTCGGAGAGTTTGGCGATGTCGGGCAGCTGGTCGGCGATCTCGTTGAAGATCAGCTTGATCTCCATGCGCGCCAGGTTGGCGCCGATGCAGAAGTGGGCGCCGTTGCCGCCGAACCCGAGATGCGGGTTGGGGTCGCGCAAGATATTGAACTCGAAAGGCCGGTCGAACACCGCGTCGTCGTAGTTGGCCGAACTGTAGAACAGGCCGGCGCGCTGTCCCTCGCGGATGGTGACGCCGCCGAGTTCGGTGTCCGCCAACGCCGTTCGCTGGAAGCAGTGCACGGGCGTGGCCCAGCGGACGATCTCGTCGGCCGTCGTCTCCGGCCGGTCTCGCTTGAACAACTCCCACTGGTCGGGGTTTTCGAAGAACGCGTTCATGCCGTGCGTCATCGCGTTGCGGGTGGTTTCGTTGCCTGCAACGGCGAGCAGAATCACGAAGAACGCAAACTCGACGTCCTGCATTGATTCACCGTCGATGTCGGCCTGCACCAGGCGTGTGACGATGTCGTCGGCCGGGCAGCGGCGCCTGTCCTCGGCCATGGTGTAGGCGTAACCCATCAGCTCGGCATTGGCGGCGACGTAATCCGCCTCGAAGTCCGGATCGTCGGTGTTCATGATCGCGTTGGTCCAGTGGAACAACTTCTCCCGATCTGCCTCGGGTACGCCGATGAGGTCGGCGATCGCCAGCAACGGAAGCTTCATCGCGATGTCGTCGACGAAGTCGCCGCTGTCCTTCTCCTTTGCGGCGGCAACGATCTCGCGGGCAGCGACGGCGAGCTTGTCTTCGAGTGTGGAGACGGCTCGCGGCGTGAACAGCCGCGACACGATCTTGCGCAGCCGGGTGTGTTCCGGCGCGTCGTGGTTGATCAGCAGCGCCTTGGTCAGCTCGAGTTGGTCCGCGTCGGTGCCCTCGGGCATCCGCATCACTACGCCCTTGCGGTTTGTCGACCAGAGGTCACCGTTGCGCGAGATCTCCTTGATGTCCGCGTGGCGGCTGATCACCCAGTAACCGCCGTCGCCGAAGATCGATTCCCGCTGCTCGTTCCACCACACCGGCGCGGTCTTGCGCAGTTGGGCGAATTCGGCGACCGGGATGCCCTGCTGCAGGACGTCCGGGTCGGTGAAGTCGTACCCGGCGCCAAATGGGCATGTGCTCTGCGTCATAGTTCGACCATACACTGTGATGTCAAGTGTATGGCCGTAGTCTTGGCAGTTGTGCGCGTCCTGGTGATCGGATCCGGAGCCCGAGAACATGCGCTGCTGCTTGCGTTGCGGCAGGACCCCGAGGTCGAGGAATTGGCTGTCGCGCCCGGCAACGCGGGGACCGCGATCATCGCCGACCAATACGACGTCGACATCTCCTCCGGGGACGCGGTCGTCCAACTGGCCCAGCGCATCGGCGCCGATCTGGTGGTCATCGGGCCCGAAGTGCCACTGGTGCTCGGCGTCGCCGACGCCGTGCGGAATGCAGGCATCGCCTGCTTCGGGCCGACGAAGGACGCCGCGCGGATCGAGGGCAGCAAGGCGTTCGCCAAGGACGTGATGGCCGCCGCCGGTGTGCTCACCGCGACCAGCGAGATCGTCGACAACCCTGCGCACCTCGACGCCGCCCTCGACCGGTTCGGCCCGCCAAGCGGTGATTCCGCATGGGTGGTCAAGGACGACGGCCTGGCCGCGGGCAAGGGTGTGGTGGTGACCGCCGACCGCGACGCCGCGAGGGCCCACGCCGCCAGCCTGCTCGACGCCGGCCACCCGGTGCTGCTCGAATCGTTTCTCGACGGGCCCGAAGTGTCACTGTTCTGTGTGGTCGACGGCGAAACCGTGGTGCCGTTGCTGCCCGCACAGGATTTCAAGCGGGTCGGCGATAACGACAGCGGCCCCAACACCGGCGGCATGGGAGCCTACGCACCGCTGCCGTGGCTGCCCGACGGCGTCGTCACCCAGATCGTCGACAATATTGTGAAACCCGTTGCCGCCGAATTGGTTCGACGTGGCAGCTCATTCTCCGGGCTGCTTTATGCCGGCCTGGCGATCACCTCGCGAGGGCCGGCGGTGGTCGAATTCAACTGCCGCTTCGGCGATCCCGAGACTCAGGCAGTGCTCGCGCTTCTCGACAGTCCGCTTGGCCAGCTGCTGCGTGCCGCTGCCACCGGCCAATTGGCCGAAGCGCCCGCATTGCAATGGCGCGACGGTGCCGCCGTGACGGTGGTGGTGGCCGCCGAGAACTATCCCGGACGCCCGCGGGTGGGCGACGTGATCGTCGGCGCCGAAGCCGACGGCGTGCTGCATGCGGGCACCGCGCGCCGCGACGACGGCGCGATCGTGTCGTCAGGCGGCCGGGTGCTGTCGGTGGTCGGCACCGGCTCCGACCTGACCGCCGCCCGCGAAGCGGCCTACACGCTTGTGAAGTCGATTCGCTTGCCGGGCAGCCATTTTCGCAACGACATCGGGCTGGCCGCCGCAGAGGACCGGATATCGCTCACGCAGTGAGAAGCGGCGAGATCCAGGCCAGCTCGCCTGGCAGCTGCGAGCTCCAGTAGGCGCCGTCGTGTCCGCCTGGGGAGAATCCGCCTGCCGGCGGGTTGGGTAGCTGCGCGATGAACTGTCTTGTCGCTTCGGCGAACGGATCGCCGTCGCCGCAATCGATCCGCAGCGGAATCGAATTCAGCTCAGGGCGGGCCCACACGCTATGGGCTTCGTAGTCCGCGGGGCCATCGAAGGCGTACGGGGCCGCTGCGCCGGCCGATGTCCACAGCGCCGGGCTGACAGCGCAGATGGCCGCGGTGCGGGCGGGACCAAGTCGGGAGCCGAGCAGCAGCGCGCCATAGCCGCCCATCGACCACCCCATGAATGCGACGCGCGACGTGTCGATCTCTTGAGTGCCCAGCATCGGGATGAGCTCGTCGAGCACCATCGCCCCGGCATCCTCACCGGACGCCCGTTTGTGCCAGTAGCTTCCTCCGCCGTCGACCGCGACCACCGCGACCGGCGGCAGGCCCGCTGCGACGGCTTGGGCCAACCCGTGCTCGACACCGCCGGCCATCACGCCTGCGGCACTTTGACCCTTGCCGTGCAGCGCGATGATGGGCCGCAGCGGTCCGGTCTGCCCGGGCGGGCGGGCGATGGCCCATTGGGTGAGCACGCCGCCGCGCGCGGCCGACATGAAGAATCCGCTGGCGAACGTTGGGGCCGCGGAGGCGGGTGCGGTGGCACCCAACGCGTAGGCGCCGACCGCGCCTAAGCCAAGACCCAGAATTGTGCGACGGTTCAGTTCTGGCATGCGGGCCATCATGCCAAAGGGGTTGCGACGATCGCGGTGAACACCGCCTCCAGCACGTTGACCAGCTGGTCGGGGTGCGTCTCGTTGAGGGCGCGGGTGACGACCACGCGTCGCATCAACAGAATTCCTGCGATCACCGCCAGCATGGCTTCGGTGCGGATCTCGCGCCCCGCTTCGGGAAGCTGCCGGGCCAACCGGCTTCCGACATGGCGTTCGATCGCGTCGCGCACGATTTCGACGGCGCGTGGATTCGACACCGACCGCAGCATGATCAGGAAGGGCTCGAGCGGCTCGGCGTCCCGGTTTGTGCGCTCGACGAGCGCAGTGGCGGCGTCGTGCGCCAGCGAGTCCGAATCGGCGGCAACCACCACTGGGGCGGTGAACGCGGTATCGACGGCCTCGGCGAAGAGCCGCTCCTTCGACCCGAAATAGCGATTGACCATCATCGCGGTGACCCCGGCGGAATGCGCGATCTCGCGGACACCGACGCCGTCGTACCCGGTGCGGGCGAAGGCCTCGATAGCCGACCGCAGGATCGCCTCACGCGTTGCCGCAGCGTTTCGTGGACGGTGGCGTGACGTCATGCTCCGACGGTAGGGGAATAGAAGCCGCTAAGTCTACGATTGTAGACTTCATGAAAGAAATGTCCCCCGCATCGAAGGTTTGGCTCATCACCGGCAGCGCCCGCGGATTCGGCGCCGAGTTGGTCCGCGCGGTCCTCGCGCACGGCGACCGGGTGGTCGCCACCGCCCGACATCCCGAGCAGTTGCGCACCCTCGTCGACGGCCACGCTGAGCGGGCGCGCGTTTTTGGCCTCGATGTGACTGACGCCGACGCCGCGACCGCCGCAATCGAATTCGCGGTCGCTGAATTCGGCCGGATCGACGTGGTAGTGAACAACGCCGGCTATGCCAACAGCGCGGCCATCGAGGAAATGGAACGAGACGACTTCCGCGCCCAGATCGAGGCCAACCTGTTCGGCATCGTCAACGTAACGCGCGCAGCGCTACCCGTGTTGCGAAAGCAACGATCCGGTGTCTTCGTTCAGTTCTCATCGGTCGGCGGTAGGGTCGGTGGAACCCCGGGTATGGGCGCCTACCAGACTGCGAAGTTCGCCGTCGAGGGTTTCTCCGAAGTGCTCGCCAATGAGGTGCGGCCGTTCGGTGTGAGAGTGATCATCGTTGAACCCGGCGCCTTCCGCACCGACTGGCAGGGATCGTCGATGACGATGCACGAGCCGGGGCCCGACTACAGCGAGACCGTCGGCCGGATGCACGAAATGCGTCGCTCCACCAACGGAACTCAGCCGGGCGACCCTGCGCGTGCCGCCGAAGTCATCATCGATGTCGTCAACGCGCCCGAGCCGCCGCGGCGTCTGCTACTGGGGCGCGGCGCGGTCGAACAGGCACTCGCCAGTGGCGCGGAACGCAACGAGGAAGCCCGACAGTGGGCGGCAGTCAGCAGCAGCGCTGACTTCCCTGAGTAAAGCCTGATGATTGGCTGAAAAGGCAATGCCGCCACCCCCCAACTGGCAGCATGCAAGAGGTGACGACAGCGGCCACTCCAAAGGGAGAACGTCGGCGGTATGCGCTGGTTAGCGCTGCCGCTGATCTCCTCTGCGAGGGGGGCTTCGACGCGGTGCGACACCGTGCCGTCGCGCGCCGCGCGGGTCTGCCGCTGGCGTCGACGACGTACTACTTCTCGTCGCTGGACGACTTGATCGCAAAGGCCGTCGAACATGTCGGGCTGCGCGAGGCGGAGCAGTTGCGCGCGCGGGTGGCCGCGTTGTCGCGCCGACGCCGCGGTGCCGAGTCGACGGCGGAGATCTTGGTCGATCTGTTGGTCGGCGATACTCCGGGACAGCGGATGAGCGACCAGTTGATCTCGCGCTACGAGCGCTACATCGCGTGCGCGCGTCAGCCCGGACTTCGCGAGATCCAGCAACGAATCTTGCAGCAGCGCACCGACGCCGTAGTCGAAGTGGTCGAGCGGTCTGGGCGGTCGGTGCGCGCCGAACTTCTGACGGCGTTGGTGAACGCCGTCGACGGAGCTGTGGTGGCGGCACTGGTGGGCGACGGTGACAGCCCGCGTGCGACGGCTCGCGCGACGTTGATCGACGTGATAGACGTGTTGGCACCCATCGACGAGCGGGTCGCGCAGGTGTGACCTGAAGGAGGGCAATGACTCAGGCTGAGACGGTCGAGGAGCAACCACAGCTGCGGCGAGTCATGGGCCCAGGCCTGCTGCTCTTGTTCATTGTCGGTGACATCCTCGGGACCGGCGTCTACGCGTTGACCGGTGACGTGGCCGCCGAAGTCGGTGGGGCGGCGTGGGTTCCGTTCCTCGTCGCGTTCCTCATCGCGACGGTCACCGCGTTCAGCTACCTGGAGTTGGTGACCAAGTATCCGCAGGCGGCCGGCGCTGCGCTGTACGCGCACAAGGCTTTTGGCGTGCAGTTCATCACGTTCTTGGTCGCGTTCATCGTGATGTGTTCGGGCATCACGTCGGCCTCAACAGCGTCGCGGTTCTTCGCCGCCAATCTCTCTACCGCGTTCGATTTGAACTGGGGCAAGTTCGTCCTCGCCGCGGTCGCGCTGCTGTTCATGGCGATGCTGGCCGCGGTGAACCTGCGCGGGGTGGGGGAGAGCGTCAAGCTCAACGTCGGGCTCACCATCATCGAGATCACTGGCCTGCTGCTGGTGATCTTGGTGGGGCTGTGGGCTTTCACCGGGGGCGGCGCGGACGTCGACTTCTCGCGCGTCGTCGCATTCGACACCGCAAGCGACAAGAACGCGTTCATGGCCGTCACCGCCGCTACGTCGTTGGCGTTCTTCGCGATGGTCGGTTTCGAAGACTCGGTGAACATGGCCGAAGAGACCAAAGACCCGGTGCGGGTGTTTCCCAAGGCGTTGTTGACGGG
>NZ_DASSCY010000019.1:0-6503 GCF_035697385.1 Mycobacterium sp.
GATCTCCTCGACCTCATGGCCGATGCGAATAAGCGTCTGCTCGAGCTCGTCCGGCGATACGTCCCACCCGGGAGCGCCTGCCTGAACGACGTCGCGCAGCCAGCTGTACGGAAGCCGCATCAGGCCCCTACCCCGAACGGCAGGGAGAACCGCACGTCGCCCTCGACCATGTCGCGCATATCGGGGATGCCGTTGCGGAACTGCAGTGTCCGTTCCAGCCCCATGCCGAACGCGAAGCCGGAGTAGATGTCGGGATCAATGCCGCAGGCGCGCAACACATTCGGGTTGACCATGCCGCAGCCACCCCACTCCACCCAGCCGGGTCCGCCCTTCTTGTTGGGGAACCAGACGTCGACCTCGGCCGATGGCTCGGTGAACGGGAAGAAGTGCGGACGGAACCGGGTGCGGCCCGCGGGACCGAACTCCGAGCGGGCGAACGCGTCGAGCGTGCCGCGCAGGTGCGCCATGGTCAGGCCCTTGTCCACCGCGAGACCTTCCACCTGGTGGAAGACCGGGGTGTGGGTGGCGTCCAATTCGTCGGTGCGGAAGGTGCGCCCGATCGAGATGATGTAGACCGGCAGGTCACGTTCGAGCAGAGCGCGAATCTGCACCGGCGACGTGTGGGTGCGCAACACCTGCCGTGACCCGTCGGGCGCGATGTAGAAGGTGTCCTGCTCGCTGCGCGCGGGATGATCCGGCGGGAAGTTCAGAGCGTCGAAGTTGAACTGCTCGGTCTCGACCTCCGGGCCCTCGGCCAGCTCCCAGCCCATCGCGACGAATGTGTCGGCGACGTGCTCGGCGAGGATCGTGATCGGGTGCCGGGCGCCGATCGGCTGACGGGTCGACGGCAAGGTGACGTCGATGCGCTCGGCGACAAGCACCGCCGCGTCACGCTCAGCCCGCAGCGCGGCGAGCCGCTCGTCGTAGCTGCGCTGCGCCTCGGTCCTGGCGACGTTGACCCGCTTGCCGGCGTCGGCGCGGTCGGCCTTTGGCAGCGAGCCCAGCGCCTGGCGTGCCAACGCGATCGGCGAGCGGTCGCCGAGGTGCTCGGTCTTGGCGCGCGCGAGCGAGTCGAGATCGGAGGCCAAGTCGAAGGCATGCCGGGCCGCGCTGACCGCTTTGGTCAGCGTTTCCTCGGTTAGGTCAATCGGCTGCTCAGCCACCGGGCGATCATAAGCGATGGGCCGATGGCGCTTCGCAGGCATTTCCCGCGTGCCATATCTCCACGCTTGCTGCCACGAACAGACCCAATACCGTCGCGGCGATCATCGACAGCTCCGTACTTGCCAGCACCAGGTAACCGAACGCGGCCGCGACGCCGAGCAGCACCACGCGCGGCGGCGTCCAGCGTCCAGGCGTGCCGAACCGCGTCGATACCAGCATCCCGAGCAATAGCGCGACCGCGTGGCCGACGTCGGTGAAGTCGCGGCCGATCGCCACCACCACGACCCCGACCGCCAGCCACCAGCCGACCCACGCGGGCCGCCAGCGTCGCGGGATGGCCGCGGTCAGCGCACCGAGCACGGCAGCGGCGCCGTAGCTCATGCCCACATCCGTCGCGTGGCTCACCTCCGCGGGCAGCCAGTCGAGTTCGACGGCGGCCGTCAGACCGATCGCCACCAGCAGAGTCGCGCCCACGTGCCCCACCGCGAAGGCCACCACCAGCCTGCCGCTGCGCCACAACAGCTCGGCCAGCGCGAGCAGGCACACCAGTCCGGGCAGCCACAGGTAGATCGGCCCGGCGTCAACGACGAACGCGCTGTCCAGCAGGGTTCCGACGTGCCCGCGGCTCAGGTTGTGCAGGTTGGTGCTGGTATGTCGGATGACGCGGTCCTGCACGTCCGGGCCGAGTGCCACCAAGACCGTTGTCACGCACGTCACGATCACCGCGTATGCCACCGTGACCCGGACGCGCGCGAGACTCGCGAGCAATCCCAACCCCATCAGGCACACTATGCGCCCGCTGTACCGCCGTCTTCGTCAACATCGGCTGGCAACTGCCTGCGAGTTTTCAAGCGGTACATGGTGAAATCCGCAGGCACCCCATTGGGTTTGTTCGTAAACACCTGCTTGCGAAGCCGTTTGGCGGTCACGCCGAGCGAATCGAAGTCCTCGTCCGTAATCCGTTCCAGTGTGGCCTGTGACACCACCAGCTCACCTCTGGTGGCGCGTTCCATCACCCGGGCGGCGATGTTGACGTCGACGCCAAGCCAATCCGATCCGATGCGCTGCGGGCGGCCGGTGTGGACGCCGACGCGCATTCTTGGCGTATAACCGTCCACGTCAAGGGCTTTCACCGCTTCGCGAGCGGTGATCGCGGCGCGCACCGCGGTCCCGGCGTCGGCGAACACCGCCATGATCCCGTCGCCCATCCGCTTGACGATGTGCCCGCCCGCCTCCAGCAGCGGGGGCTCGACCACTTGCGACACCCGCCGCAACAGCTTCAGCGTGGCCTCGTCACCGGCCCCCAATGACCACTCCGAGAAGCCGACCAAATCAGTAAAGACCAGCGTCACCTCACGATTGGCCGGCCTGCCGGACACCCGCTCGGTCAGTGCCTGCCAGACCTGCAGGGCGCCCAGACTGACCTCACGTGAGGCCGCCTCTCGTTCAAGCAGCCGATCGGCGGCCCGAGCCGCAGCACTGGGACCGCCAACGCCGCTCGTCGACAACGGATCTCCGAATTCGGGATCACCCGGCAGCACGCGCCGCGCACGCCGGAGAAAGTTGATGACACCCGGGTTGTGATTGGTGCTCTTCAGCCACCCCGCCGGTCCGGATGAACGACGCGGCGCAGCCGACTCGACATCCACAGCGGCCAGCGTACCCGGCCGATAAAGCGGCTGGTCACGACCGCATGGCGCATCGATAGCCGCGGAATAACACTTCGGTCGCCACGCCCCGCAAATCGTAGACAACGTGCGTTGTCAACATTATCGTGTGGTCATGAAGATCGCGACGACGGCCGACCCCCTCGGGCCGGACTCGCTGACATGGAAGTACTTCGGCGACCTGCGCACCGGGATGCTGGGCGTCTGGATCGGCGCGATTCAGAACATGTATCCGGAACTGGGCGCCGGCGTCGAGGACCACTCGATACTGCTGCGCGAACCACTGCAGCGGGTGGCCCGGTCGGTGTATCCGATCATGGGGGTGGTCTACGACGGTGAGCGCGCCACGCAGACCGGTGAGCAGATCAAGGGCTTCCACAAGACCATCAAGGGAGTCGACGCGGAGGGCCGCCGCTACCACGCGCTGAATCCCGAGACGTTCTATTGGGCGCACGCCACGTTCTTCATGTTGATCATCAAGACCGCCGAGTACTTCTGCGGCGGGCTGACCGACGCCGAAAAGCGCCAACTGTTCGACGAACACGTGCAGTGGTACCAGATGTACGGCATGAGCATGCGGCCGGTGCCCGAGTCCTGGGACGAGTTCTGCGACTACTGGGAGCGAAAGTGCCGCGATGAGTTGGAGATCAACCGCGCCACGCTCGACATCTTCTCGATCCGCATTCCCAAGCCGTGGTTCGTGTTGATGCCAACGCCGGTCTGGGATCAACTCTTCCGTCCGATGGTCGGCGCGCAGCGCTGGATTGCGGCGGGTCTGTTCGATCCGGCGGTGCGCGAAAAGGCCGGAATGCGTTGGACACCCGGCGACGAGGTGTTGCTGCGACTGTTCGGCAAGCTGGTCGAGATGGCTTTTGTGGTTGTGCCCGATGAGATTCGGCTGCACCCGCGAGCACTGGCCGCCTACCGTCGCGCCGACGGCCGCTTGCCCGAAGATGCCCCGCTGGTCGAGGCGCCCGCGTTCATGGCGCCGCCGCGCGACCGACGCGACCTGCCCGTCCACTACGTACCGCGGCGCAAGACGCTGCTCGACCGCGCGGGATCCCTGGTGCACACCACGTTCTCGCTCGCCGGCCTGCGACCGGCCCGCGGTCGCAACAAAGCGGCCTAGGCTAGCGCCATGCTCGAGTGGTCCGACGTCGACCTCGCCGTGCGCGACGCCGTTCGCGAATTCGTGGACAAGGAGATCCGCCCGCACGTCGACGCCCTCGAAAGCGGCGAGATGGAGCCCTATCCGATCGTCCGCAAGCTGTTCGCGACCTTCCGCATCGCCGACATGGCCCGCGACTCACTAAACAAGCGGCTCGCCGGGATGCGTGAGGGCCGAGAACCGTCCGGCAAGCCCTCGGGCGGCATGTTCGGCGGTGGCGGCGGACAAGCTGGGATGGGGTTCGTGGTCGTCAGCGAACTGTGCCGGGTGTCGATGGGCGTCGTCACCGGGATGGGTGTCAGCCTCGGGCTGACGGTGCCGACGATCATGGGCCGCGGCACGCTCGCGCAGCAGGAGCGGTGGCTGCCAGGCCTGGTCACCTACGACAAGGTGGGTGCGTGGGCGATCACCGAGCCTGACTCGGGCTCGGATGCGTTCGGCGGCATGAAGTCCTATGTGGTGCGCGACGGCGACGACTACATCCTCAACGGGCAGAAGACGTTCATCACCAACGGGCCCGACGCCGACGTTGTGGTGGTGTACGCGAAGCTCAACGAAGATGGGGCTTCGGTCGACAAGCGGGACCGCAAGGTGCTCACCTTTGTTCTGGATCGCGGCATGGAGGGCTTTGTCCAGTCGAAGCCGTTCCGCAAGATGGGCATTCACAGCTCCCGTACGGGTGAACTGTTCTTCAACAACGTGCGACTGGGCCGGGATCGGCTGTTGGGCGAATCCGAGGAGAATGCGGCAGGCGACGGCCGTGCGAGCGCGCGGTCGAGTTTTGCCGCCGAACGCATCGGGGTTGCCTCGATGGCGCTTGGCGTGATCGAGGAATGCCTGCGGCTGTGTGTCGACTACGCCAAGAACCGCAGGCTGTGGGGCCAGGAGATCGGGCAGTTCCAGCTCATCCAGCTCAAGCTGGCGCAGATGGAACTCGCCCGAATGAACGTGCGCAACATGCTGTTTCGGGTTATCGAGGCAATGCAGACCGGCTTTGAGATCTCGCTGCCCGAGGCGTCGGCGATCAAGTGGTACTGCTCGCAGGCCGCCACCGATGTCGCGATGGACGCCGTGCAGTTGTTCGGCGGCAACGGCTACATGACCGAGTACCGGGTGGAACAGCTTGCCCGCGATGCCAAGTCGCTGATGATCTACGCGGGCAGCAACGAGGTGCAGATCACCCACGTGGCCCGGGGATTGCTCAACGGCGGCTAGCCGGCTGCCGGAAAACCCGGGTGATTCCCTTGGCTCCCGCCTCTGCGCGACATCTCAGCGACTTCGTCATGCAACGCGCGTACTCGCGTGAAGATCCGATGCTCGGTTGCCCGCGGCATGGTCCCTGGGCGGTATAGACCGCGTCGGAATCGGATCACCCGACCGCGTGCACTCTCCCACCGCAGCGCATCCGACACCGACTTCGACGCGCGCCCGGCAGTGCGGAAACCGTGGTAGGTCAGCGCGTCGACGAGTTCGTCGACGGTCGCCGGACCGTGGTCGAGCAGGTACGCGGTGAGCAGGTAGCGCAGCTCGATGCCTCTCACCTCTAGCAAGTTGCTCATTGCCAGACAATGACATGCCGGTGTGACACCGCTACGGTTGTCGCTCCGTTGTCGCTCGCAGGCGGGCACTTTGGTACAGGCAGATCGCCGCCGCCGACGCGACGTTGAGGCTCTCGGCGTTGCCGGGCATCGGGATGCGAACCCGGTGCGTCGCCATACCGGCGAGATCGGATGGCAGACCGTGCGCCTCAGGCCCGAACAACCAGGCCGTCGGCGCCGACAAGTCAGCGTCGTCGAGGCTGACTTCTCCGTCCACCGTGGTGGCCAATACCTGCAGACCCGCTTCGCTCAACGCGGCGACCGCCGTTGGCGCATCGGGCTCAGACACCACCGGAACCGCGAAAATACTCCCCGCCGATGCGCGCAGACACTTGCCGTTGTACGGGTCGACGCTGTTTCCGGCCAGCACCACGGCGTCGGCGCCCATCGCATCGGCGACTCGGATCAGCGTCCCCGCATTGCCGGGCTCGGAGATCTCCACCGCCACCGCCACCAACCGCGGAGATTCCGCGAGCACGTCGCTCAACGTCGTTTCCGGCAGCGAGCAGACCGCGACCAGGCCGACCGGAGTCACGGTGTCGGACAACGCCTTTGCGGCACGGTCGGTCACCACGTACACGGGGAGGTCGGCCAGCATCGCGCCGAAGCGGCTCAACGCAGACTCGGTGACGAATACCTCAGAAACGAGTCCGCGCCGCGACGCGGCCTCGACGAGGTTGGGCCCCTCGGCAAGAAAGCGTGCGGCGCGGCGTCGTCCGACGTGGCGATGCAGTTTGACCGCTGCTGCCACCCGAGCGGAGCGCTCGGTTAGCGTCAGGCGGCCTCTCCGGACGGTGCGTTGACGTCCTCGGGCAGTGCGCCCTTGGCGACCTCGACCAGTGCGGTGAAGGCGGTCGGATCGCTGACCGCGATCTCGGCGAGGTTCTTGCGGTCAACCTCGACCCC
>NZ_DASSCY010000020.1:0-13234 GCF_035697385.1 Mycobacterium sp.
CTTGCGGTTGTTTTCGGGGCTCGTCTTCTGCCCGGAGCGGATGAGGTTGGTCAGAAACATGAAGCGCTTGGCGGCGAATACCAGCACGACAGCTGTCATCAATAGCCCGACGACGAGCCTGATAAGCATCTGAGTATCCACCGGGTGCCTCCCCACTCCTAAGTTACCCAAGGGTAACTTAATGCATGTTACTGGTCAGTAACTTTCGCTCGATGCCTGCTCATAGTTGCATCTCGCGGGGAAAGGCCGCTACGTAGGTTGCCCTAACTACGCTTCGGGCACCCCATCACCGGGTCCGGGGTCGATGACAGGGGTGGTGGTTCCTGTGCTTCCGTCGCCCGGTCCGGGGTCGATCGGCGGCGTGGTTGTGTCGCTTCCGTCACCCGGGCCCGGATCGATCGGGGGCACCGTCGGCGGTGTCGACGGAGGTGTCGTGGGCGGGGTTGTGGGTGGTGTCGTCGGAGGCGTTGTGGGTGGGGTGGTCGGTGTTGTTGTCGTCGGGGTCGTGATGGTCGGAGGTGCCGTGGTCGTCGGGGGAGGCGTTGCCGGAGCCTGGACCGCCGGGGGCTGGACCGCGGGCTGCAGTGGCCGCTGCGGAGCTGGGTTCGTCCGCTGCACTACCACCGTGGTGACCTGGGGGGCCTGCGGCGCCGGAGTTGCGGGAGAAAGAACCGGCGCCGCAGGCGCGGGGGAGGGAGTCACGGTGACGGCGGCTTCAACCGGTGTGGGGGCGTCGCTGCCGAACGCGGTCAGGCCGAACACCACGCTGGTGATCACTGCTGCGGCGGCCGAGAGCCCGAACAGAACGATCGGGGCGCGCCGCGGTTGCGGTGTCTCTTCGACCTCTTGGTGGCGGAAGTTCAGCTCCGGGCGGGAGTCGGCTGGCCGCTCGACGTACTGCGTGTCCTCATACGCCGCATTCGCATAAGCCAAGCCGTCATCGGCCCCGGCATCTTCGGACCATGCCAGTGCCTGGACGGTGGCGGACTGCGGGCCCATCGCGGCGGCCGCGGTTCCCGGCGCAGGCGTCATCGTGGTCTCGGTCTCGACGACACGACTGCGGGCAGCGATCAGCGCGGCGCCCTCGGCGGCCGCGAGTTGCGGGCGAGCGGTGGTGACGACGGGTGCGCGCAGGTGCGCGGAGACCCGCTGGGTGATCAGCGGGATGCGCGCGCCGCCGCCGACGGTGGCGACCGCCGAAACCGCTGCCAGCGGAACATGCCAGCGAGTCAACGTATCGTCAAGTGCGGCAAGGAAATCGGCGAGCGGCGCCTGGATGAGATCCTCGAGTTCAGTGCGGGTGACGCGGATATCGGCGCGTTGGCCGGGCAGGTCGGCAACCACCGCGGTCGCGGTCTCCGCGGAGAGCCGCTCTTTGGCACGCTTGCACTCGTCACGCAGCCGGGCCAGCGATCCAACCATCGCAGTCCCCGACGGATCGATCTGTGACGCGTCGAGTAAGCCGGCCACGACGTGCGTCAGCAGTGCCTGGTCGATCTGGTCGCCGGAGAAGTCGGGATGACGGACAGTTTCGCCGATCGGCGCGAAGTCCTTCGCGGCGTCGGCAAGCGTGATGCTGGTGCCGCTGCCGCCGAAGTCACACAGGACGACCACGCCATGAGTCGGCAGGCCAGGGTTGGCGCGAAGCGCCGTCAGCGCCGCTGTCGCATCGGAAACCAGCGGCAGCCCCTCGCGCAGGGTCCCGCGCAGCGTGCCGACGACCGACGGGCTCCAGTGCGCAGGCACGGTGATCGTCACGTCCGACACCGGCACGCCTTCGGTCACGGACTGTGCCATCGCGCCGAGCGCCTCGGCCAGCAGCCGTTCGGACTGATGCGTCGAACCGTCGGCAGCGACCAGCGGCACCGGGTCGCCGACGCGCTCGACGAACCCGGTGAGACGCATCCCCTGCACGGTCATTTCAGAGGGGCGGACGAGCGCGGTCTGGCCGTCGCGGGTGGCGGCCAGGTTCGTCGCGCCGACCGATAGGCCAAGCGAGTGGCCATGGGTGCCTGGTGCATTCAACATGCGACTGACCGTATGGCGAACGGTGACGCCGCAAATCCGGTGCGCAACCCCTCACCAGGGATCCCCGACTAGGGAATTCGGATTAGGGGAATGGGCGCCGTTGGGGGATCAGGTCTGCGGGGCCAGCAGGGCGCGCAGCATTGACAGCATCTCCGAGCGCGATTCGGCGCCAAGCCGCCGCCGGATCCTGGCGACGTGATGCTCGACGGTCTTCGCGGAGATGAACAGCTGACTGCCGATGTCGCGGTAGGGCATGCCCAGCAGCAGTAGTTCGGCGACCTCGCGTTCGCGGTCGGACAGCCGGGATGACGACGGACGCGCGTGGTCTGCGCGTTGCGCCCCCGACGTCACCGCCGCGGCGGTTCCCGGCTCGCTTTCGGCGTCGACCGCGATGGTCTGCTTGAGGTCCCGCGCCAGTTGCAGCATCGCCCCGGAGACCCTGGCGTCCGGGGTTTGCAGGGCCGCCTGGCTCGCCAGCCGCGTGGCATCCCACGTGAGGCCGAATTGCGCCAGCGCCCGCGCCGCGGCCGTGACCTCATTGATGTCGACGTGATTGGCAAGGACCCGCAACCAGGTTCGGCCCGCAGTGGCCAGCGCTTTGGCGAATGCGCTGTGCGCCGCAGCGGCCGTCAACGCCTGACCGTGCGGCGCCACCGCATCGGGAGCATTCGCAAGGATGCCGGCATGCACACCGGCCCAACGCAACGGAACCGACCAGAGCACGGGATTGCCAAGCGATTCCAGCAGCGCGAACGCCTCCGCGAGGGTGTGCTGCAGCCGGTCGACCTGCCTCATCCGCGCTGCGGCGACCCACAGCTCGGCCAGCGGCAGCAGTGAGAACAGGTCCAGGGAGTACTCGGCGAGCACCTCCAGGGCGGCATACCAGTGCTTCTGCACCGCACCGCTGTCCCCGCTGCGACGGGCGATCGCGGTCTGCAGTGCCGCGGCCCACAACGCGTCGCGGCGGTGCAACGTCCCTTCGGCAGCGACGAGGACCGCATTGACGTCTGCGGTTGCCGCGGGCAGGTGTCCGTCCTGCATCCGAACCCAACCCAGCAACAGCCGGTGCCGGTAGGCCGCGAAGGCCTCGTCGGCGGTGTCGGTCTGACTCGCCGCACGCGCTGCCCGCGCGATCACGCTGCGTGCCCGCACCGGGTCCCCGCCATGCAGAGCGGCCAGCGTCACCAGCGCGGCAGGCGTATCGGGGGCGACGCCGGGTGACTGCTGTTCGGCCGTGATGGACTGGCCAAGCCGTGCGACGGCGACGGGGAATGGTTGGTCGAGTGTTAGCAGCAGGCCCTCCGCCAGGCTGCGAGCGGCGCGGGCCGTCGACGTCGGCGGCCCGGCACTGTCACTGCTCAGCGCCGCCCTTGCCGACGCCAGGTCACCGGCGGCGACCGAGACGATCGCACCGGCGGCGCTGACGAATGCGTCCGGATACGGACCGAGCCACCTGAACAGGTCCGCGGCCTGCGCTGCGCTGCCGTCGTGCAAAGCGATGCTCGCGGCGATCCTGACCGCCGCAGCGCGCTCGGCCACGTCCTCGGATGCCAGCAGCTCGTCGGCAAGCCTGCCCGCGGTGGTGCAGTCACCTGTCATCGCGAGCGCATCGGCCAGACGCGCCGACAGGGCCGTCGCACCGGCATCAACTGCGGCGCGATACAGGCGCGCTGCCCTCGCCGGCTGTCCCTGGCTGCGGGCCGCCAGATCGGCAAGCGCGTTGGCCAGCCGCTCGTCCTGCAGCCCGTGCTCGGCCATCCTTAGTGCGAGATCCGGTGAGAGCGTGGACAATTCGATCTGCGATACGAGCAACGAGATTTCGGTGTCATGGTGTCGCGCCGTACCGATGATCTGGGCGATGCACCCGTGGACGGAGCGCAGGAACGCGTGACTGTGCGACGGCTCGATCAGGCCGCTGGCCCGGGCGCGGTCAACAAGGGCCTGTGCCGACTCGGTGCTCAACCGCAACGCGGCGGCGACGTCGTCCGGCCCGAGTTCGGGACTCAGCGATGAGATGAGAAGTGTGTCGAGCACCGGTTCATCCAGCCGGCGCAATCGCTCGATCAGTGCGAATTTCGCCGCCGACACGATCACCGTTGCGGGCGCCTCGCCGTCCGGTGACCCCGCTGCGGCGATCGCAGGCCCAAGCAGGAAGGGTAGCCCCGCCGTCGCCACCAGCAAGGAGCGGACAATGTCGGATGCCGGTGGCGCGCCCAGTATTTCGGCCGCGATCCGGTTCACCTCGGCCGGTGTCAGCGCGCCGAGCGACACCACGGGGTTGTCCCGCTCAATGGCCGTTGCCAGTGCGCGCAGCGACGAATGGTGGGCGAGCGGTTCGGCGGCCACCACGATCGTCGTCGCGGGATCGGCGACCCGCTCGATCAGCTGTCCGAGCTCGTCGTCATCGAGCAGATGCGCGTCGTCGATCACCACGGCGGCGCCGGGATCGTCGCCGTCGCGTGGAGGTCTGGTTACCACCGGGATGCCAGCTGTCCGCAGCGTCGAACGGATGACGGCGAGCACCGAGCTCTTACCGGTGCCGATGCCCCCCGACACCAAGATCTTGACCGGATCGGTCGGCGCGGCGGTGAGCGCCGCGACGGCGTCGCGCGCCGGCGGTGGGACGTCCGTCAGCGGTTGCGGCGCCGGTGCTGCCATGGGTCACGGCTCGGTTGTGGTCGGTTCCAACGCCGCAGCAGTTGTCGTGGTCGGCGGTGCCACGGTGGTTGTCGGCTGCGTGGTCGTTGGTTGCGTTGTAGTGGTCGGCGGCGTTGTCGTTGTAGTCGTAGTGGTCGTTGTTGTTGTGGTGGTCGTCGTCGTCGTGGTGGTCGTCGTCGGCGGCGACGTGGTGGTCGTGCTCGGCGGCGGAGGGGGCGGCACCACCGTCGTACTCGGCTGTCCGTCAGATCCCGTGACCGTAATGGTCTGCGGCGCTTCGGATGTCGGTGGCGGTCCGGACGTCGGACCGGTTTCGATGGTGGTGGCTGTTTCGGTGACCGGGCCCGTATCGCTGCTAGTGCCCGTCAGCGTGTACGCCAGCCCGCCGATCGCCAGCAGCGCCGCGGCGGCCGCCGCCCCGAACAGAATGGGCGGCCGCTTGTACCAGGGCAACGGTCCCGGCTCGGGCTCATAACCCTCTTCCTCGTGGGCGAACGCCACTTGCGGCCGGGCGTCGGTGGCACCCGGATCGAAGCTGTAGTCCTCGCCCGAATACGGAACCGGCTCGGCGCCTGGCGAATCGTCCTGCGACCACGCCAGTGCCCGGAAGGTCGCCGAGGCCGCACCGTCGGACGCCGACTCCGTCGCGGCCAGTCCAGCGGCGCCCACCGCCCAGGCTGCGGCCGCCATGCTCGTCGGCGCATCCGCGGCGGGCGCCATCCCGGTGGGTGCGTCGGCGTCCATCGCGGCGTCGGCAACCAACGCGGCGCCTGCCGCGACGTTGAGCTGCGACTGTGGCGTCGTCACGACAGGGGCTCGCAGCCGCTCCGACAGCTGCTGGGTGACCATCGGAATGTTGGCGCCGCCGCCGACCGTCGCCACGGCAGAAATGTTGGCGACCGGAATATTGTTGCGCTGCAACGTTTCTTCGATGACGGTGAGCAGTCCGGCCATGGGGCCGGCGATGAGGCTCTCCAACTCGTTACGGGTCACCCGGATGTCGGAGTTGAAGCCGGGCAGCTCGGCGTGCACCGCGGTGGCCGTCGACGCGCTCAACCGTTCCTTGGCTTGGCGGGATTCGTCACGCAGCCGGGCCAGGGATCCGACGGCCGCCGTGCTCGCGGGATCGGCGTTGCCCGCTTCGGCGATGCCTGCGATGACGTGGTTGAGCAGGGCCTGGTCGATCTGGTCGCCGGAGAATTCGGGGTAGCGGACGGTCTCTCCAATGGCGTCGAAATTCGAACCGGCATCGGCCAGCGTGACGCTGGTGCCGCTGCCACCCAAATCCAACAGCACCACGACACCGTTCGAGGGAAGGCCCGGCGCGGCCTGCAGAGCAGACAGCGCCGCGACCGAATCGGGGATGAGCGCCGCGGGCACGCCGTTGGGGGCGAGGCTGGGCTTGGCGCGCAGCGCACCCCGCAGCGCGCCGACCGTTGCCGGGCCCCAGTGCGCGGGTACGGCGATGGCGATCGGTGTGCCACCGCCGACCGTGCGGGCCATCGCATCGAGGGCCTCGACCAGCACACGTTCGCCGTTGTGCTGGGAGCCGTCGGCGGCGACGAGCGGTACTGGATCCCCGACCCGATCGACGAAGCCGCTGAGCACAAGGCCGGGCTGGTTCGGATCCGCGTGAAACTCGCCGGGCAGCCCGACTTCCGGGGCGCGGTCGTTGAACAGGGTGAGGATGGACCGGCGGATGACCGGCGGACGGCCAACGCGGGCCGCCACCAGGTTGGTCATCCCGATCGACAACCCGAGCGCGTCGCTCATGTTCACCCCTGCCGGATCTCGATGTCGGCCCCACCTTAGCGGCTTGCGACGCCCAGATCAGGGAGATCCCCCTAGTGGCTCCAAACCCCTAACGCCGAGTCCCCTAACGGCGTCGCCGCAGTGGTGGGTTTCGCACCGATCACCGGGGCCGCGCCCGTCGATAGCATCGAGTCAAGCCTTTGGGCTACGCCGCTTATATATCTGCAAAGGGAAGGAGGGAATCTCATGGCAAACTCGCTACTCGACTTCGTCATGTCGTTGGTGCGAGACCCCGAGGCCGCCGCTCGTTATGCCGAGAACCCCGATCAGGCTATTCATGATGCCAACCTCGTCGACGTCACCAGCGCCGATGTTAGCAACTTGATTCCGGTGGTTTCGGAATCGATGCCTTCGCTGTCGGGGGCAGTGCCAACCACGGGTACTGACGGAATCATCGGTGACGCAGCCGGCAACGTCTGGGCCAGTGGGGCGGCCACCGCCGCATTCGATGCGTTCGACGACCCCGCGATCGTCCAGGCAATCGACGATGGTCCGGCGGTCGTGCGCGAACTCGTCGACCAGCCGGATGCGGCCCTGCAGCCCGGGCTCGACGTGCTCGCCGACGCCGGCGTGCCGGGCGTCGCGGGTGCTGACGATCCGTCGTTGCAGCTCGATGCGGCTGTCATCGACGATGCGCCGGCCCATGAACTGGCTGAAGACAGCGACTGGGGCGACACCATCACCGAAGTCGCGGATCTGGATTCCAATGCATCCGGGTTCGACGTCTTCTGACAATCGAAATCAATGCGCGGCCCAATCGGGCCGCGCATTTTTCGTATGCGTTGACCTGCGCAAATGTCGGCGTACGCTAACTAGATGGCCATCCCCTAGCCACCCCCTAATCCCCTAATGGGGTGCCCCCCGCAACCCCGGGATGCACCCGCCCAGGGAGGGGATTCGGCCCCGTTTCCGACGGGTCTGCGGCTCCATAACGTATTCACCAGATCGCCGGACACCCCGGTGACAGACCTCCTCCAAGGACAACCCGAAAGGCACGACAATGAACCTGATCGACTACATCCTCAACCTGTTCCGCAGCCCGTCGCCCGATATGGCCCGCGCGTTCGTCCAGAACCCGGTACAGGCGGCATCGACCGCCACCGGGCAGGCCGTCACCGCGACCCAGCTGCAGACCGCCTACACCGCGGTTGCGCCCGTGAGCGCGGCCTACGGTGGCGGCGACCCGATCGTGGGGATGCAGCGCGCCGTTGCCAACCACAACCACCTGGAGTTCGAGCCGAACCGGGTGCTCTCACCCGACACCGAGTTCGCCAGCCGGAACAACACCGAGTTCCTCAGCAACAACGATCCGGAGATCCTGAGCCCCAACGCCGGGGAGAACGTCCAGCAGGGCGGCGTCAACCTGGACTTCAGCGACATGACCTTCGGTGACCGCAACGAGGCCTCCGACGGCAGCGTCATCAACACCGGCACCGCCGGCGACATCGACAACACGAACGTCAAGGGTGACGGCAACGTGGTCGGCGATGACAACGAGAACGTCAACACCGGCGATATCGAGGACTCGAACGTCAACATCGGCGAGGACAACGAGATCGACGACAGCGGCGACCAGACCGCTGGTGGCGACATCATCTCCGACAACGAGGGTCCGGTCATCAACGACGTCGACATGAGCGGCGGCAACGGTGGCGGCGCCGCCGGTGGCAACGGTGGCGGCGGCCTGATCGGTGTCGGCAACGACGGCGGAAACGCAGCCGGCGGTGCCGGCGGCAGCGGCGGCGGAATTGTCATCAACGACAACGACACCACCAACGTCGACGGAAACCAGACCACGGTCGATGCCGGCGGCGACGTGTCCGGTGTCTCCGGTGGCACCAACACCGAGGACAACTCGGTCGACAACTCGGTCGACAACTCGGTGGACAACTCCGGCCAGGACAACTCGGTCGACAACTCCGGCCAGGTCAACACCACGGTCGATGTCGACACCACGGTCGACGCCGGCCTGTTCTGACCCACAACCGAATAACGCAACTGGCGGGGACCGAATATGGTCCCCGCCAGTTTGCGCGCCTACCGTAGACGGACGGCGATCGACAAAGAGGAAGACCGATGACGCAACCCAGTGATCCGCGCAAGGTCAAGGTGATCGTCGAGCTGATCGACCACACCAGCAAGATCGCCGACACCAACAATCGCGGTGATTTGGTGGAGCGGATGCGGGTTGCCAAGGACCGCATCACCGATCCGCAGATCCGGGTGGTGATCGCGGGCCAGCTCAAGCAGGGCAAGAGTCAGCTGCTGAACTCACTGCTCAACGTCCCCGTGGCGCGGGTCGGAGACGACGAGAGCACGGTGCTGGCGACGGTCGTGTCCTATTCCGAGAAGGCGTCAGCGCGACTGGTGGTGGCCCGACCCGATGGTGCCGAACCGGAACTGGTGGAGATCCCGACCGCGGATCTGACGAAGGACCTGCGCCGCGCGCCACAGGCGGGGGGTCGTGAAGTGTTGCGGGTGGAGGTCACCGCGCCGAGCCCGTTGCTCAAGGGTGGGCTGGCGTTCGTCGACACCCCCGGCGTCGGAGGGCATGGTCAACCGCATCTGTCGGCGACGTTGGGGTTGTTGCCCGACGCCGATGCGATGTTGATGTGCAGCGACACCAGCCAGGAGTTCACCGAACCGGAGATGACGTTCATCCGGCAGGCAGTCGAAATCTGCCCGGTCGCGGTCATTCTCGCGACGAAGACCGATCTGTATCCGCACTGGCGGCAGATCGTCGATGTCAATGCCGAGCATCTGCGCCGGGCGGGTGTCGGCACGCCGATGATCCCCGTTTCAGCGATGTTGCGCAGTCATGCGATTCAGCTCAACGACAAGGAACTCAACGAGGAGTCCAACTTCCCTGCGATCGTGAAGTTCCTCAGCGAGAAGGTGTTGTCCAGGGAGAACGACCGGGTGCGTGATCACGTCGTCGCCGAGATACGTTCGGCGGCTGAGCATTTGACGTTAACGGTGGAGTCGGAGCTGTCGGCCTTCAATGATCCGGAGGCGCGTGGCCGGTTGTCCGCCGATCTGGAGCGACGCAAGGAAGAGGCGCAGGAAGCGCTGCAGCACACCGCTTTGTGGCAGCAGGTGCTCAACGACGGAATCAGTGATCTCACCTCGGATGTGGATCATGATCTGCGCAACCGATTCCGGGTGATCACCCAGCACACCGAGAAGGTGATCGACGAGTGTGATCCGTCGCATCACTGGGCCGAGATCGGCACGGAGCTGGAGAACGCGGTGGCCACCGCGGTGGGGGACAACTTCGTGTGGGCCTACCAGCGGGCGGAGGCGCTGGCCGCCGAGGTGGCCCGCACGTTCGTCGAGGCCGGGCTGGAAGCGGTGAAGATGCCCGAGATCAGCGCCCGCGATATGGGCGCAGGCTTTTCCGAATTCAAATCACTGGCCCAACTCGAAGCCAAACCCATCAAGGTCGGCGATCGAGCGGTGTCCGGACTTCGCGGATCGTTCGGCGGTGTGCTGATGTTCGGCATGCTTACGTCATTCGCCGGCCTCGGCATGTTGAATCCGCTCTCCCTTGGTGCCGGGGCGCTGTTGGGGCGCAAGGCGTACAAGGAAGAGATGGACAACCGGATGTCGCGCATCCGCAACGACGCGAAGATGAATGTGCGCCGCTTTGTCGACGATGTTCAATTCGTCGTCAGCAAGGAGTCGCGCGACCGGCTCAAGGGCATCCAGCGTCAGCTGCGCGATCACTATCGTGGCATCGCCAATCAGACCACCCGCTCGCTGAATGAATCGCTGCAGGCGACCCTTGCCGCGGCGAAAATGGAAGAGAACGAGCGCAATACCCGCGTCCGGGAGCTGGAGCGTCAGCTCAATATCCTCAAACAGGTCACCGACCACGCGGTGAAGCTGTCGGCACCCGCCAAGGCGCCGGCCCCCGCGGCCACCCCCTAGTACCCCCCATGCCCCCGATGAGGGGTGGGGGTGCGGCCCCGATGTTGAACGTGGTTCTGCGGCATACAGTTTGCTAAAGAACTTCCCACTGGAGGCCATCATGTCGATCCTGGATTTCACGACAGGTCTGTTCCGCGAACCGGCCAGCCTTCAGTCGTTTGTCGATGACCCCGAACAAGCGCTGAGGGACGCCGGTCTGCCGGACGTGACGCCCGAACAGGTCCACGATTTGCTTCCGGTGGTGGCCGAGTCGATGCCTGCTGACCATCCGCTGCAAACCGTGGTGCACGCCCCCGATCCCGTCGCGGCACTCCTGGATCTCGACATCGCGCAGCTGGCGGCCGCCGCACGTGACCACAGTCGAGCGGATACGCCCGAAAAGGCGGTTGGCGAGCCGGCCCGCGAGGTGATTTCGGTCGGCAACATCGAGTGCAAGCCGGTCGACGACGAATCCGACTTCGCCGCGAAGTGGGACATCATCACCGAGGGCGACACGGCCCTTGGTGGCGTCGTCGACGACCCGCTGACACCCGAGATCGAAGGCGACCTCGCCGCGCATCCCGCGGGCCCTGCCCAGGATCTGGTCGACACCGATTTCAGCCCCGCGGCTTGGGGTAAGGCGATCGAATGAGCTAGCGGTGCATAAGCTGGACGTCCGGTCATTGCCGAAATGGACGGGCAGCCAGACGTCGATGAGGTAGCGCGAGGATGAGCACGAGCGATCAGGTGCGCGCGATCCTGGGCGGAACCATCCAGGCATACCGGGCCGATCCGGCCTACCGGGACCGCCCCGACGTGCACAACGAGCTGGACCGCATCGGCCGTCGACTCAATCAGCCGATTCGCATCGCCCTGGCCGGAACGCTGAAGGCGGGCAAGTCCACGCTTGTCAATGCGCTTGTGGGCGAGGACATCGCGCCCACCGACGCCACCGAGGCCACTCGAATCGTCACCTGGTTCCGGCACGGGTCAACCCCGAAAGTGACCGCCAACCACCGCGGCGGCAGGCGGTCCAACGTGCCGATCGCCCGCAACGGCGGGTTGACGTTCGACTTCGCCAGCCTCGACCCCGAGGATGTCGTCGACCTGGATGTGGAATGGCCGGCCGCCGAACTGATCGACACCACGATCATCGACACTCCTGGCACGTCGTCGCTGTCGCGTGATGTCTCCCAACGCACATTGCGGCTGCTGGTGCCCGACGACGGGGTACCGCGGGTGGACGCGGTGGTGTTCCTGCTGCGCACCCTCAATGCGGCCGATATCGCGCTGCTCAAACAGATCGGTGAGTTGGTCGGCGGTTCTGCGGGGGCGCTCGGCGTCATCGGGGTCGCGTCAAGGGCCGACGAGATCGGGGCGGGCCGGATCGACGCCATGCTGTCGGCGAAAGATGTGGCCACGCGGTTCACCACCGAGATGGACAAGACCGGCATCTGCCAGGCGGTGGTGCCGGTCTCCGGGCTGCTGGCGCTGACCGCACGCACACTGCGCCAAAGCGAATTCGTCGCGCTGGAGAAGCTGGCAGGCGTGGACGCCGCCGAGCTGACCAAGGCGATGCTGTCGGTGGATCGCTTCGTGCGTGAGGACAGCTCGTTGCCGGTCGACGCCGCGACCCGCGCCGCGCTGCTGGACCGATTCGGCATGTTCGGCATCAGGATCTCGATTGCCGTGCTGCGCGCCGGCATCACTGACTCGGTTGCGCTGGCCGACGAGCTGCTGGAACGCAGCGGGCTGGTGGCGCTGCGCGACGTCATCGATCAGCAGTTCGCCCAGCGCTCGGATCTGCTCAAGGCACACACCGCACTGTTGTCTTTGCGACAGTTCGTGCAGAACAACCCGATCTACGCGACGCGCTACATCATCGCCGATATCGATCCGCTGCTTGCCGACACGCACGCGTTCGAGGAGCTGCGGTTGCTCAGCCAGTTACGCTCGCGGCCAACGACATTGAATGAAGACGAGATGGCGTCGCTGCGGCGGATCATCGGCGGATCGGGCACCGACGCGGCCAGCAGGCTTGGGCTGCAGCCCGACGCTCCCTACGACGGCCCGCGGGCCGCCTTCGCCGCCGCTCAGCGGTGGCGACGCCGCGCCGACCATCCGCTCAACGACCCGTTCACCACCCGCGCGTGCCGGGCCGCGGTTCGCAGCGCGGAGGCGTTGGTCGCCGAGTACGCGGCGCGCGGCCGCTGAGCAGCTAGGTCTCCACGGTCCAGGTTGTGACGCGGCCGTCCGGACCGGTCAGCTCTCCTGACGCCAACGCTTCGTCGATCAACGAGCGAACCCGCGACTCGTCACTGGGGTCGGCTTCGAACTGCACGCGAAGAACTATCCTGCGGTCGTCCACAGGCACCGCGTCGGTGTGGTGTGGCGCCAACGGGCACGGTGGTTCGTGGTCCCAATGTCCGCACAGGGCAACGGTTATCGCGCCGCCGAGTGCTGCGGAGTCGCCGCCTGGGTCCAGCATGACCACCGCGTCGTGCGCGTATGCGGTGCGGGACATGTCAGCCGCCCGGCGGCACGGTGATCGTCTCGGTGACCGTGCTGGTGCTCGTGCTGACGCTGGTGGTCGGCTCGGTGGTCGTCGTCGTCGTCGTGGTCGTGGTTGTGGTGGTCGTGGTTGTGGGCTCGGTGGTCGTGGTGGTGGCCGTCGTCGTGACGGGCGCCTCCGTCGGCGTCGGGGTGACCGTCTCAGTGACCGTGCGCGGAGCGGATGTGGGTGTTATCGGGGTCAGCGTCGTCGGCGTCTCCTCCGACGACGGGCCCGAGATGAGACTGGCCAGCCCCCACACGATCAGCGCGACCA
>NZ_DASSCY010000021.1:0-2888 GCF_035697385.1 Mycobacterium sp.
GGCATGCCAATGGGACTGTGATGGGCAGGGGTCAGCAGCACCGCAGGTGCATCCAACTGGTCGAGATCGCTGACCACCGCCCCGTGCTCGTCGATGTCGATCGGCACCGTCGGAACGCCCATTGCCGCCATGGCGTCACGAAAGATGAAGAGCCCGTACACCTCAACGGCTAGTGGCCCGTCGGCGCTGACCGCCCGCGCCACTAGTTCGACGCCGTGGCGGACACCCGCACACACGACGATCGAATCCGGCGATGTTCGGACGCCACGTGCCCTGGCGAGGTATTCGGCGAGCGCATCGCGGAGTTCGATCCGGCCCCTTGGGTCTCCCATGCGCAGCGCTTCGGTGGGCGCGTTCGCCAGCGCGCGGCGGGTAGATGCGGCCCATTCGTTGCGGGGAAACTCCGAGACGTCGGGTGACCCGGGCATCAGGTTGTGGGTCGGTGCCGCACGAACGCCGCGGGGTCGCGCGGGGCGCTCCTCGGCACCGATGTTGACGACCCACGTGCCCGCACCTTGACGAGACGCCAGCCAGCCCTCGGCGACAAGTTCGGCGTAGGCGTCCGCCACGGTGTTGCGGGCCAATCCGAGGTCCGAGGCCAGATGGCGCGACGGTGGGAGCATGGTGCCCGGGGCAAGGCGGCCGGAGCGAACGGCGTCGCGCAGCGCGGTGAGCAGCAGGTCTCTGGCGCCGCGGGCGCCGGGTCGGATCACCTCGCGGAGGTCGAGATGCAGATCACGACTACCAGAATTAGCCCACGAATCCATGGCAAAATTGAACCATGTGAATGGGCCTTTGCGCATTAACGTGAAGGCATGACGCAAACACTGGAACCCCAAACGCTGGACCGCATCGCGATCTACAAGACGTCGCCCGAGCTGTACGACGCGATGATGGTGCTGAGCACAGCGGCGGCCAAGGACATCGATTCCGAGCTCGCCGAGCTGATCAAGATCCGTGCTTCGCAGATCAACCACTGCGCGTTCTGCCTCGACATGCACACGCGTGATGCCCGCAAGCACGGCGTGGCCGAGCAGAAGCTCGACGTCCTCGCGGCATGGGAGGAGGCCGGTAGCCTGTTCTCCGAGCGCGAGCAGGCAGCGCTTGCGCTGACGGAGGCGATCACCGAACTCGACAACGGCCACGTCCCCGACGACGTATATGCAAGGGCTGCAGCGGTTTTCACCGAGCGTGAACTCGGCCAGGTCATCGCGATGGCTGTCACCATCAATGCCTGGAACCGCATCAACGTGACCATCCGCCTCGAACCGCCTCGCCGCTGATGGCCGCCCGCATCAAACTGAACCAGGTCTCACCCGAGCTGTATGAGGCGATGGTCGTGCTGAGCAACGCCGCGGCCAAGGACATCGACCCGGCGCTGGCGGAGCTGATCAAGATCCGCGCGTCGCAGATGAATCACTGCGCGTTCTGCCTCGACATGCATACCGCCGACGCGCGTAAGCACGGCATCGGCGAGCAGAAACTCGCGCTGCTGCAGGCGTGGGAAGAGGCGGGTGACCTGTTCACCGAGCAGGAGCAGGCCGCGCTGGCGTTGACCGAAGCGATGACCGACCTGGTTGGGGGCGACCACGTCTCCGACGAGGTGTACGCGAGGGCCGCCGCGGCATTCACCGAGCGGGAGCTGGGTCAGGTCATCGCGATGGCGCTGACCATCAACGCCTGGAACCGCATCGGTGTGACAACGCGCCTGCCATTGCCGCGGCGCTAATACGGTCGAGGGGTGCAAACCCGGTCCGGTGCAGAGATCGTCGTCGACGGCGACGTGGTCTACAAGCTGCACCGGCCGGGTACGCATCCGCGGGCCCTGGCGGTCCGCCTGCGCATCGCGGCGGACTCCGATTCGCTGCTGACGCCGCTGGACACCGTGCCCTTGCTGGTCGGTACGCGATGGCGCACTCGCTGGCCGAGGGTGGAAACTGTTGTGCCGCAACCTGAATCACTGCCATGGGCCGAGGCTGGCCGACTGCTGGCCAGGCTGCACACCGAACCGATACCCCGGCGCGCTCCGCCGCACGGATGGCCACTGCGGCTGAGGCGGATGCTGCGCAGCACAGACAACGACGTCGTCCGTCGCGCCGCCGCGGGCCTGCCCGACGCGGTGTGGCGCGCAGGCTCAGCGGACCGGCCGACGACGCTGGTGCACGGCGACTGGCATCTCGGTCAGCTCGGCCGCAGCAATTCCAGCGCGCCGTGGACGCTCATCGACGTCGACGACCTCGGCGCCGGTGACCCAGCATGGGACTTAGCCCGGCCTGCGGGGTTCTGGGCGGCGGGCCTTATCCCCGACGACGACTGGACGACGTTTTTGACGGCGTATCGAGAGGCGGGCGGACCGGCCATGACGAGCCGTGACCCATGGCCGGTGCTCGACCCATTCGCCCGCGCAGCAGTCGTGCAGGCCGCCGCGCACTCTCCCCACGACGAGCTACTGCTCGCGGCATGCGCCCGAATGGTCTAACTGGAGAAGAACAGCCTGCCGAATCCCTGCTTGCGGTAGTGCTTGTTGCCGCGGTGGCCCCAGCCCGGCCCGTAGTCGTAGCCGCCATAGGCCTGTTGGCCGCCATAGCCCTGTTGCGGCGGAGGAGGTGGCGGCGGTGCGGCCTGCACGAACCTGTTCTCCATCTGGGTGAGCGACTCGAGTTCGCCGAAGTCCAGGAAGATGCCCCTGCAGGTGTCGCATTGCTCCAAATGGATGCCGTTGCGTTCGTACGTCTTCATGACACCGGCGCACTTGGGACACAGCAGCGTGGTTCCGGCGCCTGGCGACGGCGCGGACTTCGGGGGCTCGTATGGCGGGATGCTCATGTCTGCATAACGGCGGGGGACAGCCGTTAGGTTCCGCAGGAGCTAAAAGTGTGGCCGTCCGG
>NZ_DASSCY010000022.1:0-5315 GCF_035697385.1 Mycobacterium sp.
CACGGGTCTTCAAGGTTTCGCCAAGAATCCTGCAAGCGCGGATCAGCAGACTCCTCTCATCGACACAAAGAGAGGAGATCCGATGAACGCGCTACACACACTCAACCCCTGGTACACCCCGGGACTGGGCGACTTCCTGCACCGTTCCGCGATGCACGGCCACACACCCGAGCTGTTCAACAACGGCGCCATCCTATTCAACGCCGCACCGGCCGTCGTTCCGTGGATCGGCGCGACAAGCGTCGTCGGATTGCTCCTGGGGGCCATCCTTCGATTGGTCGGCACGGGCCGCTTCGCCTCCGCGTTCCGGCACTACCTGTGGCGGATCGTGGTCGCGCGCTTCGGCGGACTGACGGTGACCGGTCGCTGGCGTCAAAAGGGCGGCTGCATCCTCGTGGCCAATCACAGTTCGCACGCCGATACCGCCGCGCTCCTGGCCGCGCTGCCTGCCCACGCGAAGCCGGTGTTCGTCGCGGCCGCCGATTACTGGTTCGACGTGCCGGTGCGCCGGTTCGTCCTCACCAGCCTCGCGGGCGGCTTACCGGTACGGCGAACGGGAGGCTCCTGCTATGCCGCGCTGCTCGCGGCGGTCAAACCCGCGCTCGCCGCGGGCCGCACCGTCGTGATCTACCCGGAAGGCACCCGCAGCACCACCGGTGAGATCGGCGAGTTCCGTTCTGGTGCAATACATTTGGCGCGCGAGTGCGGTGTGCCCATCGTTCCTGTCGCGCTTCTGGGTACCGGCGACGTGCTGCCGAAGGGTGGCCGCCTCACGCCAAACCCGATGGAGGCCCGAATCGGTGAGCCGATGGACCCGGCCGGTATCACCGCCGAGGAGTTGCGCCACGAGGTGCTGGCGCTGCGCGGTGGAGCACGCCTGCGGGTTGTGCCGACGGTCGAACGACACCACGATCGGCAGCTTGCCTTCCTACCCGAAGCGGCGTAACCGCAGTTTCCACCGCGCGATACCGGCGAACACCACAGCCAGCACCCCGAGCATCGCGATGTCGAAGAACCACGTCGACGCCGTGTGCTGCCAATGGGAATCCTTCGCGATCCCCACAACCAGATTGCTCAGATCAGCAGTCGACGCAGTGGCCGCGAAACCCCACCGCCCAGGGGTGAACCAAGCGATGGTCTCCAGCAGCGGCCGATCCGTCACCGGGATGAAGCCGCCCGCGAACACCAGCTGAGCCATCAGCGTCACCGCCAGCAGCACGATGACCTGGTCACTGCTTTGCGCCACCGCCGACACCGAAAGGCCAAGGACCGCCGCCACCACACACGTCGCCGCGACACCGACGAACAACTCCAGCATTGGGCTGCCCAGCGCCGCGGCATCCGGCGGCGCCGGCTTGCCGACCTTGGGCGCCGTGACGATCAGGACCAGGATCGCCGACTGAATCACCGCGACCATTCCGAACACAGCCATCTTCGCCAACAGGTACGCCGACGCCGACAGCCCGACGGCCTGCTCGCGGCGGAAGATCGCGCGTTCACCGGTCAGGTCGCGAACCGTCAGCGTGGTCCCCATCAGAATCGCGGCGAAGCTCAGCAGCGCGATGATGTGCTTCGGCTCGAACGGCGCTGAACCGTCGGACGGAGGCCTGCCGAAGCCGGCGTCACCGACCACGGTGAGCGGCAACAGACCGACGATGAGCGGCAAGACAAGCAGGAACACGACGTAGCGGCGGTCGGCGAGCAGCAGCTGCACCTGGCGCCGGGCAACCGTCGAGAATTGGCGCCACAGGCTGGTGCGCGCAGGCCTGCCGAAGTCCATGCGCGGCGCCGGGGCGGCGTCGGCGTCAGGCGAGGCCGCCGTCTCGGTGCGTTTCAGATGCCGCTGATGGGCCCCCTCGGGATCGTCGCCGATGTCGGTGAAGATGTCGGCCCAGTCGGTGGCGCCCATCGTCGGTGCGAGCTCGTCGGGCGCTCCGCAGAATGCGGTCCTGCCGCCGGGGGCAAGGAGCAACACCTGATCGCACACGTCCAGGAACGTCAACGAGTGCGTCACGACTACGACGACGCGACCGGCGTCCGCAAGCTGGCGCAGCATCGTCATCACTTGGCGGTCCAGTGCGGGGTCCAGTCCCGACGTGGGCTCGTCGAGCACCAGCAGCGACGGGCCCGTCAGCAGTTCCAGCGCAACCGATACGCGTTTGCGCTGACCACCTGAAAGCTTGTCCACTCGCGTCTCGGCGTGCGGCGTCAATTCGAGTTCCTCGAGCACCTGCGCGATCACCTGCCGGCGATCGCTTTCCGTGGTGTCGGGTGGCATTCGCAGTTCCGCGGCGAAACCAAGCGCCTGATTGACGGTGAGCTGACGATGCACGACATCGTCTTGGGGCACCATGCCGATCCGGCTGCGCAACGACGCGTACTCGCCGTGGACGTCGCGCCCCTCGAACGACACCGCGCCGCTGGTCTGCCGCGCGGCACCGACGAGCACTCGTGACAGCGTGGACTTGCCGGAACCCGACGGGCCGATCACCGCCGTCAGCGTCCCCGGCCGGGCGGTAAGGGAAACGCGGTCCAGGAGCGTGACGGCGCCTTCGACCGTCAGGCTGACATCGCGTACCTCGAGACCACCGGTCTTGGTGCTCGGGCCGGTGCGACGGACGAGATCGCCGTTGGCATAGACCAGGTCGACGTTGCCGATCGTGACGACGTCGTCCTCGGCGAGCATTGCTTCGGTGACGCGCTCGCCGTTGACGAACGTGCCGTTGAAGCCGTCGAGTTCCTGTATCCGCACGCCCTGCGGCGTGTGCACCAGTGCTGCGTGGTGCCCCGATACCAGCACGTCCGGGAGGACGACGTCGTTGTCGGCGGACCGGCCGATGGTGGTCGAACCGGGTGGCGGCGCCTGTTTGAGCCGCGTGGTCGGCTTGTCATCCGGCGTCGCGACGGGTCCGAGTTCGAATGTCAGCGACGGACCGTCGGGGTTGGCGATGTTGATGGTCTCCCCGCCGCGAATATCGACCGACTGCACTCGCCGCTGTCCGACGAACATCCCGTTGAAGCTCTTGTTGTCGAGCGCAACCCAATGATCGTCGACGCAGCGCAGCACCACATGCGCGCGGGAGACGCCAGGGTGCGGGATCCGCACGTCGGCCCGGACGTCGCGGCCAATGATGACGTCGTGGCCAGGTGTGAACGTGCGCTGCCAGCCACCGGAGCCAACGGTGATCGTGGGCAGCAGCGGCCGATTCATCGGGATGAACCTATCTGAACAAGCACCAGAATTCGCCAAGAAACCTCCAAGGCCGCCTGCGCAAACTCATCTCAACGCTTCGACACGAGAGGAGGCAGATCCGATGGACGGACTTTACGCACTGAAACCCTGGTACACCCAGCGGCTGCGAGTCTTCATGCATCGCGCCGAGATTCAGGGCACGTCACCAGATGTCTTCACCATGATCGGCATCTTCGGCGCGGCAGCGGCGGCGGTCAGCATCGCCCTCGGCTGGTGGCCCCTCGCAGTGTTGTGGCTCGGCGTGCGGCTTGCAGGCGCAAACCTCGACGGCGCCGTCGCGCGGGCCAGGAAGGTCTGCCGGCCGTGGGGGTTCGCGCTCAACGAAATCGGTGACCGTGCATCGGATCTGCTGATGTTCGCCGGACTCGCGGTCTGGGCGGCGTCTCAGGGCGGCCCTGGCATGCACTGGCTGTCGTGGCCGGTGGTCTCGGTGCTGGTCGCCGCGCTGGCTGCCACGCTGCCGACGTTCGCCTCACTGGCGGCCGCAGGGGCAGGCGCGACCCGCCGCAACGGCGGACCGTTCGGCAAGACCGAACGTTGCCTGGCCGCCATCGTGGCCGCCGCGGCGCCGGCCGCCATCCCGGTGGTCTGCGCGATGATCGTCATCGGATCTCTGCTGACGGCCGGCCTGCGACTGGCAGGCGCGCACCGCGAGCTCACTCAACCCAGGACATAGGCCAGCGGGAGAACCAGTAGCAGCGAGTCGATCCGGTCGAGCAGGCCTCCGAAGCCCGGCAGCCACGCGCCAGCGTCCTTGACCTGAGCCTGGCGCTTCACCATCGACTCGAGAAGGTCGCCGAAGACGCCACCGAACGCGACGGCGACGAGCAGACCGATCGAAATGGTGCCAAGCAACGTCAGCACCAGGAACGCACCGATGATCGCGCCTGCCAAGCCGCCGACCGTCTTGTTCGGACTCAGCGGGGACAACGGCGTACGCGCCCAGCGCAAGCGCCGCAACCCTTTTCCGCCGCACCAGGCGGCGACGTCGGTGGCCGCCACGGCGAAGAACAACACAAACGCCTCTGACCACATCACCGCGAGGAGCGCAAGGGACCAGCAGATCCACACCGAACCAAATGCGGTGAGAGTGCTTCTCCTGACCCCGTTTTCGAGGTCACCGCCGAGCACCGACGGCAGCGCACAGAGCAACATGACGACCGGCGCGACCGTCAACAGCGACGGGCGCAACCATGCCGCCAACGGATACAACACAGCCAGCGCCAGTAACAAGCACGTGTCGACTCTGCGCAATTTCACCAGGCGCGCGAACTCGGTCACTGCGACCACAGCCAGCGCAGCGGCCAGTACCGCGGTCGCGCCCTTGCCAATCCAGAACGGGAGACCGACGACCACCGCGATCAGCACCCAGGTGATCCACCTCTGGATCAACTCCCGCTTGCGCGATGCGAGCACGGCGACACCGCCGACCGCAAGGATCGACACCGTGACCCACATGAAGAACACGGAGCGGCCGTACAGGTGGATCTCGAGCGGACCCCAGTCGACGTCGAGCGCCATCCGCCGATCGAAGTGAAGGATCCGCAGGTAGTAGTCGACGAGCATCAGTGCCGCCGCGTCAGGTCATCGCTTGGGCCCGCGAACTGGTAGCGCGCGAACAGCTTTCCCGTCACAGCGCTCCCCATCAACCGGTCGGCAACGTCGCGCCACCATAACCTCCGGCGACGATAGTTTGCGGCAGTTTCGTGTGCGATGGCCGCATCGAGTGTGCCTGCGCTGCACGATTTGTCGAGCATACGCCCGGTGGGGACACACTCGACGCAGTGACCGCACAGTCATAGCGCTTCATGCACACTCGGCAAGACGAAGCATCACCGACGAACGGCGGACTAACGCCCCGCGCTGCTAGGCGCCTAGGGCTGGTCCGATGGTGGTGTTCCAGGATTCCTGCATTTCGGATTCGAACAATCCCCAGGTGTGGGAGCCCTCGGGCCGAACGACGTAGGTGATGGGTACCCCGGCTGCAGCGGCGGCGTCGGCGAACACCCGGGTGCTGTCGGCCACGATGCGCTCGATGAGCCCGCCGGTGATGTTGGGGCCA
>NZ_DASSCY010000023.1:0-19410 GCF_035697385.1 Mycobacterium sp.
CGGTCACCGATCGGGAACCGGTGCCACCGTTGAAATTCGCCCAACTTGTCGGCCTCGTATTCGCGGCCGCCGGTGCCGTCGGGTTCGCCGTGGGCGTGCCCGTGCTGGGCCTGGTCGCCACTGGCCTCGCGCTCGTGGCGGCGTTCCTCAATGCGGCTTTCGGCATCTGCCTTGGCTGCCAGCTTTATCCGCTCGTCGCACGGGCACGCCGTGCACCGTCCCCCGCATAGCCTCAATTACCAAGCAACCGAAAGGATTTCGTCCATGGCACGCTCCGACGTCCTGGTCACCACCGACTGGGCCGAGAGCAATCTCGACGCGCCGAACACCGTTTTCGTCGAAGTTGACGAAGACACCTCCGCCTACGACGGCGGCCACATCGCCGGCGCGGTCAAGCTGGACTGGAAGACCGATCTTCAGGATCCGGTCCGCCGCGACTTCGTCGACGCACAGCAGTTCTCCAAACTGCTGTCCGACCGCGGCATCTCCAACGACGACACCGTGATCCTCTACGGCGGCAACAACAACTGGTTCGCCGCATATGCGTACTGGTACTTCAAGCTGTACGGCCACAACAACGTGAAGCTGCTCGACGGCGGCCGCAAGAAGTGGGAACTCGACGGCCGTCCGCTGTCCACCGATGCGGTGAACCGCTCGGCGACCAGCTACACCGCCAAGGCGCCCGACAACAGCATCCGCGCGTTCCGCGACGAGGTCATCGCGGCGATCAACAACAAGAACCTCGTCGACGTGCGCTCCCCCGACGAGTTCTCCGGCAAGATCCTGGCGCCGGCGCACTTGCCGCAGGAGCAGAGCCAGCGCGCCGGGCATATCCCCAGCGCCATCAACGTTCCGTGGAGCAAGGCGGCCAACGAGGACGGCACGTTCAAGTCCGATGAGGACCTGACCAAGCTGTACGCCGAGGCCGGCTTGGACGGACAGAAGGAAACCATCGCCTACTGCCGGATCGGCGAGCGCTCGTCGCACACGTGGTTCGTGCTGCAGGAACTGTTGGGACACAAGAACGTCAAGAACTACGACGGCAGTTGGACTGAATACGGCTCCCTGGTGGGAGTCCCGATCGAGTTGGGAAGTTGATTATGTGCTCTGCACCGAAACAAGGACTGACGTTGCCTGCCAGCGTCGACCTGGAGAAGGAAACCGTGATCACCGGCCGTGTGGTCGACGGCGCGGGTCAGGCCGTCGGCGGCGCATTCGTGCGTCTGCTGGACTCGTCTGACGAGTTCACCGCCGAGGTCGTCGCATCGGCCACGGGTGACTTCCGGTTCTTCGCCGCTCCCGGCACGTGGACGCTGCGCGCTCTGTCCCCCGCGGGCAACGGCGACGCCAGCGTTGCGCCGTCCGGGGCGGGCATCCACGAGGTCGACGTCAAGGTCGCCTAGCGACGATGGCGGCGAGGTACGAGCCGACGAGGAGCTAGGCAGTCCAGCTGTCGCCTAGCGGCTAGGCACACAGCTCCCCGCCTGAGCCGGGCGCAGCGCCCGGCACTAGACTCGTCGCCGTGGTGTTGTTCTTCGAGATCATGCTCGTCGCGGCCGTCGTGGTCATCACGTGGTTCGCGCTGTACGCGTTGTACCGCCTCGTCACCGACGAGTCGTGACCTCGGGCGACGAGGCGGTCGCCGCGGCAGCGGAACGGGCCAAGACCACGGCCGCGCGCAACATCCCGGCATTCTCCGATCTGCCGGTGCCTGCGGACACGGCCAACCTGCGCAAGGGCGCGAACCTGAACGACGCGCTGCTCGCGCTGCTGCCTCTGGTCGGTGTGTGGCGCGGCGAGGGCGAGGGCCGCGGACCGAGCGGCGACTACCGGTTCGGCCAGCAGATCGTCGTGTCGCACGACGGCGGCGACTACCTCAACTGGGAAGCCAGGTCCTGGCGGCTGACCGAAACCGGCGAATACGACCAGCCTTCGCTGCGGGAAACCGGCTTCTGGCGGTTCGTCAACGACCCCAACGATCTCGCCGAGTCCCAGGCCATCGAGTTACTGCTGGCCCATTCCGCAGGTTACGTCGAGCTGTTCTACGGCCAGCCCCTCAACCAGTCGTCCTGGGAGCTCGTCACCGACGCGCTGGCCCGCAGCAAGTCCGGGATGTTGGTCGGCGGCGCCAAGCGGCTCTACGGCATCGTCGAGGGTGGTGACCTCGCGTATGTCGAGGAGCGCGTCGACGCCGACGGCGGGCTGGTGCCGCACCTGTCGGCCCGGCTGTCCAGGTTCGTCGGCTAGTGCGCGCCCGACGGGTGACCGCGAGCATCGTCGCGGCCGGATTCCTGGTCGCGTGCTCGTCGAACACGACGGAGCAACCAGCCACATCCACGTCGGTGGCTCCGACCGGTCACGGCACCCTCGCGCACTGCCTTAGCGAGCACGGGGTGCCCTCCGCGCCCGGCCCTGCCGCTGGACCGCCGCCGGGCATCGACGCCGACACCTGGCAGCAAGCCATGTATGCCTGCTCATCGCTGGCGCCCGGGCCCGCCGGCTAAGTCAGTATCGGCGCCTTGCCGGCATTGGCCAGCCACTGCTGCTCGAGCGCAGCAAGCGTTCCGTCCTCGCGCAACCCGTCGACAACCCACGACACGCATCGGGTCAACGGGCTCCCCCTGTCCAGCACGATGCCAAATTGCTCGACTTCTTCTGAGCCACTGGGGAATTGGCCAACCATGGTGCCGTCGCGCAGCTCGTTGGCGACTGCGAACGCGGTCGGCAGATCGGCCACCAGCGCATCGATCTCGCCGGTGCTCAACGCCATCTTCGCATCGCCGTTGGTGTTGTAGACCTCGACCGGCACGCTGCCGTCAAGGGCGGCGGCTGCGCTGTGGCTGGTGGTGCCGACCTGCGCGCCGAGTCGCAGCGACTTGAGCGCGTCAAGCGATTTCGCACCAGCCGCCGGGGACGTTTTGACCGTGACGACAGCCTGCGTCACGTCGAAATACGGCGAGGAGAAATCGACTGCAGCCCTGCGCTGCTCGGTGATGGAGAACTCAGAAAGGTTGGCGTCGAAGGCTTTTGGGCCAGGCGCCAACGCAGCGTTGAACGGTACCCGCACCCAGCGCACGTCGTCGCGCGAGTAGTTCAGCTTCCCGGCGACGGCGTAGGCGAGTGCAGATTCGAAACCTTCGCCGTTGGCAGGGTTGTCGCCCATGTACCACGGCGGGTACACCGGCTGGTCGGTGCCGAACGTGAAGATGCCCGGATACAGCGTCGTCAGTGCGTCCTTGTTGCAGTCATCGGAGCTGGCCGCGGCGGTCCGCTGGGCGACGGGCGCGCAGGCCGTGAGCGCTGCCGCCGCGAGCAATGCGGCCAGCTTCCACAGTTTGCGCATGAGCCGCATCATCGCGCACCTGGCTAACGGACGCCACCACTAAGCGCGTGGTAGTTCTTTCTTGGCTGGGCGCGGCACCAGGAACATCACGACGGCCACGGTAAGCAGAATCAGATTCTGCATTATCAATACAGAGTCTGCCGCCTTCCACTCCGCAGCTGCTGGCTGCCAGTCCTGCCATGGTGCGAACTTGGCTTCATAGAACAACCAGGCTTCTAACAGCCCGCACACGCCCCACGCAATCAATAGATATGCCCAGGAGACGCGCCATTTCATTGTCGCGACGCCGAACAACATTCCGGCCACACCCCATAACGCGATCAGGGTCGAAATAGCGACGTACTTCACGAAGCGGCCTACCCCATCGCCCAGAACTTTCGTCTCAAGGTCGAGAATTTGGGTGACGACGAGAAGAAGGATGACCACGACCATCAACTTGGCGTACAGCGATGCAAATCTGTCCGCGACAGACATCGCAATCCATGCGAGAACGCAGAACGCCGTACCGATGAGAATCCGCGATAGCACTTGCCAATACCAAATATTGGCGTCGCCACCTCGCGGGTAATCATTGACAAGCAGGTATACCGACGGGATTGCGCCAATGACCGCCGCGACCGCGATCAGCGTCGCCGATATGCGCAGACTCGATTGGCCGAGAATCGGATCGGGTGCCGGTTCCGGCTTCAGCAGCGGTTGAGGCTGCGGGTTCGGTGCAGGCCGCGGCATTAATTCAGTGATCCGCTGGGCCACGTCGGGATACAAATCGCGGCGGTTCGCGAGTGTCTTCAGGACTCGACGGCCTCCGTGCAGTTCGTCGGGATCGACCGATAGCAGGGCGGGCTCCAGCCGCTGCAGGACTTGTCGCTGCTCGTCGTGGCTAAGTGCGTTGCGATTGCACACCCACTCCATAAGGCCCGTGAGATACGACATCGGCGCATCCGGAGGCTTGGGCCGGGGATTGGGCGGAGGCGGTGTCGGCGGGAGGCTGAGGAGGCTGCCGTTAAGTCTTCGTGCGGCCCGATCCCGATTCGCAGGGTCGGAGTAGTCGATGCAGTGACGGCTCGAATAGCGAGACGGGAGCGCCGTCAGCGAGCCTTCCACTGCGACCGGCAACACCGGCTTACCGAGCGACTCGGCCCAATCGAACTCGCTTTGGCACGCCTCGGACATCAACGCCTCGCTCGAGATGATCGCGATGAAGATGTCACGGTTCTCGATCTGGCGAAGGATCTCCTCCCACCATTCTTGGCCGCCGTGCAGCGAGGAGTCGATCCATGGGTCCCAGCCGAGCTCCCGCAGGTGCTGATCCAACTCGTCGACGGCGGACTTGTTCGCCCGGGCGTATGAGATGAAGACTGTCCGCACGGTCACCCCCGAGTGTCATTCGCCCGCTCAGTATGTGCCCGAATTTGCACCATCGACTGAGTAGTCAACTACTCGTTTCTTGGATTCCCGCCCCTAGACATGGAGCGGCCCCCGAGCCGTATTTCCTGGTTGGACAAACCAAGGGCTCGGGGGCCGGGTGGCTGCGGGAATTCGCCAGCGCGCGCAGGTGAATTCTCGCCCGGTGCTGCTAGCGGACAGCCACCTCACATGTCCATAAGTCAATCAATTTCTCGGACCACCTCCTTCCTCGTGTACGAGCGACCGTACTAGCGAAGCGGCACCGCGACAACCAGTTTTCAGCGATCGCTGACGATCGCGGCGTCCACCAGTTCGGCGAACTCAGCTTCCAACGGCGCACGCCGCAGCAACTTGCCGTCCAGGGTATGCACTTTGGCCGCGAGCGTGATGCTAGAAACCAGCCAAACCCCTTGGGCCGCAACGAGATCAGCAGGGGTAAGCGATCGGTAGTCGCAGTCGTAGCCCTTGTTGCGGGCCACCTCGAATAGGGCCTGCTGCGTGGTACCTCGCAGGATCGGATACCACGGCGGCGGGGTCAACAGCGCCGGACTGCCATCGATCTCGGTCGCGATGACCACTGTCGAACGCGGGCCCTCCAGGACATAGCCATCGGACCCGACGAAGATGACGTCGCCCGCGCCGTGGCGCTCGGCGTGCCGCAGCGCTGCCATGTTCACCGCGTACGACAGCGTCTTCGCCCCCGCCAGCAGCCAGGGCATGTCGGCGGCGCCCTCGGCCGGTAGCCCGCGGGCCAGGGTCATCGCCGCAACGCCTTTGCGCCGGGCTTCGGCGACGCGAGCGGGCAGCGCACCGATAGTCGCGAACGCCGTCGGCGGTGGGCCGCTCTCCCGCCCCCGGCTGTACACCAGCCGCAGCACCCCTTCGCCTCCACCGTCGGCGGTCCAGCGCGCGACGCCGGCCGCTACGGCCGCACGCCACCGCGTCAGGTCCGGTGCGGGCAGATCAGTCATCCGTGCGGACTGCGTCAGCCGGCCGAGGTGGGCCTCCAACAGACAAGGCCTGCCGTCGCGCACCAGCAGCGTCTCGAAGATGCCATCTCCCCGGACGGCGGCAAGGTCGTCGGCGTGAAGCAGCGGCGCCGCGGGGTCGTGAAGTTCGCCGTCGAGCGTGACTACAACACCGGGTTGGCTGGCCATGGGCAAGAAGCGTAGCGCCGTACAGTTGGGGCTATGTCCGCAGTTCCCGCCCCCGACACCGGCCCTGACGCAGGCGCGGTGTGGCACTACGGCGATCCCCTCGGCGAGCAACGCGCAGCCTACGACGACGCTGTGGTGGTGGACCGCTCGCACCGAGCCGCGATCACGCTCACCGGCGGCGAACGCAAGTCGTGGCTGCACAACATCTCCACGCAGCACGTGAGCGAGCTGCCCGACGGCACCGTGACCGAGAATCTGAGCCTCGACGGGCAGGGTCGTGTCGAAGATCACTGGATCCAGACCCAGCTCGACGGCGTCACCCACCTGGACACCGAACCGTGGCGGGGTGACCCGCTGCTGAGCTATCTGCGAAAGATGGTGTTCTGGGCCGACGTTGCTGTGGAGCCGGCCGACCTGGCGGTGTTTTCGCTGCTCGGACCGCGGCTGGCCGATACACCGGTGCTCGACGCGCTCGGTCTCGATTCGCTACCGGCTGAACACGCGGCGGTTGCCCTGCCCGACGGCGGTTTCGTCCGCCGCCATCCTGGTTCCGGCGTGGAGCTCGACGTCGTGGCGCCACGTAAGGACGCCGCGAAGTGGCGTCAGCGACTCCTCGACGCCGGGGTGCGGCCGGCAGGCGTGTGGGCCTACGAGGCGCATCGGGTGGCCGCGGTGCGCCCGCGGCTGGGCGTCGACACCGACGAGCGCACCATCCCGCATGAGGTCGGCTGGATCGGCACGGCGGTGCACCTGGACAAGGGCTGCTACCGCGGCCAGGAAACCGTTGCCAGGGTCCATAACCTGGGTAAACCGCCCCGGATGCTGGTGCTTGTGCACCTTGACGGCTCGACTGATCGCCCGGCTACCGGCGACCCGATGCTGGCCGGCGGCCGCACCGTTGGCCGGCTTGGCACCGTCGTCGACCACGTCGACGAGGGCCCTATCGGCTTGGCGTTGCTCAAGCGCAGCCTTCCCGCGGACACGGCGTTGAGCACCGGCGGCGAAGCGCAGGTGGCCGCGGTCATCGACGCCGACTCGATGCCGGCCACCGATGTCGCGGGCGCCGGGCGCCTGGCGGTGGACCGCCTCCGCGGCGCTGCGCGGTGAAGGGCCTGCCAGCGCAGCGCAGCCGGGCACGGTAAAGTGTTGGCAGGACAATAAACACACACAGATCGGAGCCGCCTTCTTATTGGGCCGCTCCGTTATTGCGCGAGGGGGTCCCCCCATGGGCCGCGGCCGGGCGAAGGCAAAGCAGACCAAGGTTGCTCGTGAGCTTAAATACAGCTCACCGCAGACCGATTTCGAGCGGCTACAGCAAGAGCTGTCAGGCGCTCCCGACCACGACAATCTGAACGGCAGCGACGGATTGGCCGACGACGATTGGGTGGCCGACGATGACTGGCGGCGATAGTCCTTAGAAGCGCGGGTGTAGGCCGACGAGCTGGGCGCGTGGGCCGTCTTTTCCGCCTTTGTTGATCGTGCCCAGGGTCCAGCATTTCAGGTGCCGGGCAGTCAGCACCGCCAACGCGCGATCGGTGTCCTCCGGCGCGACGACGGCGACCATGCCGATCCCCATGTTGAAGGTCTTCTCCATTTCGGCGCGCTCGATGCGACCACGCTGCGCGATCATCCCGAAGACCGGCGCGGGCGTCCATGTGCCGCGGTCGATTTCGGCCATCAACCCGTGCGGGATGACCCGTTCCAGGTTGCCGGCCAGTCCGCCGCCGGTGACGTGGCAGAAGGTGCGGACCTGTGTTTCGGCGGCCAACGCCAGGCAGTCCTTGGCGTAGATCCTCGTGGGCTCGAGCAGTTCCTCGCCGAGCGTGCGGCCGAACTCTTCGACATGGCCGGCCAGGTTCATCCGGTCGATCTCCAGCAGCACCTTGCGCGCCAGCGAATAGCCGTTGGAATGCAGGCCGGTGGCCGCCATCGCGATGAGCACGTCGCCGGGCCTGACCCGCTCGGGTCCCAGCACGTCGTCGGCCTCGACGACACCGACACCGGTGGCTGAGATGTCGTAGTGGTCAGGCGCCATCAACCCAGGGTGTTCGGCCGTCTCGCCACCGAGCAGGGCGCAGCCGGCCATCACGCAGCCGTTGGCGATGCCCGAGACCAGTTCACTGATCCGCTCTGGCACCGTTCGCCCGACGGCGATGTAGTCCTGCAGGAACAGCGGCTCGGCACCGCACACCACCAGGTCGTCGACCACCATCGCGACCAGGTCGATGCCCACGGTGTCGTGCTTGTCCATGGCCTGGGCGACCGCGAGTTTGGTGCCTACGCCGTCGGTCGACGAGGCCAGCACCGGCTCCCGGTAGCCGCCGCGCAGGGCGAACAGGCCGGCGAATCCGCCGATGCCTCCTCGCACCTCGGGCCTGGTGGCCTTCTTGGCCAGCGGTTTTAAGAGTTCGACCGCACGGTCACCGGCTTCGATGTCCACCCCGGCCGATGCGTAGGAGATGCCGTGTTGTTCGGCGCGATCCGTCATCGAGAGCAAGGCTACCGTCGTTCGCCGTCACTCGGTAACCGGTCGACTTGCGGTCTCATTCTCTTCGTTCGGTCCCAGGATCGCCCGCGGTGTGAGACTGTGACCGACCATGAAAACAGTTCGCTGGTTTGCGCTAGCTGCGGCGGCGACCGTGCCGGCATCCATGTTCTTCCCCGGGACGGCGTTCGCCACGCCACCCATAAACACCGAAGCCGTGATCATCTCGCAGGCCACGGTCGACGGAGTCGACTACGTCACGCGGAGGATCACGATCCAGCCCGGCGGCAGCACCGGTTGGCACTATCACGACGGCCGGGTGTTCGGCGTCGTACGGGAGGGCACGCTCACCCGCACCATGGCGGACTGCTCGGACGTCGTCTCCCCCGTCGGATCCCCCGTCACCGAGGACAGCGGGCCGGATCACGTTCACGTCGGCCGCAACCTGGGGCCGGTCCCGGTGGTGGCGTGGATCGTCTATATCCAGCCGGCGGGCACCCCGCTGTCGGTGGACGTGCCCGATCCCGGCTGTGGCCTCGGCTGAACCACGCCCGCCGCGCGCCCATTAGTCTCGACTACGAACGAGCGAGGGGCGCAGCTTCATGACTCAAACACCGGCGACGACGCGAACCCATTTCCCCGGTATCAGTTCACGCGCCTGGGAACATCCCGCCGACCGGACGGCACTCACCGCGCTGCGTCGGCTCAAGGGCTTCGACCAGGTTCTCAAGGTGCTGTCGAGCATGCTGCGGGAACGCCAGCATCGGTTGCTGTATCTGGCCAGCGCCGTGCAGGTCGGTCCTCGCCAATTCGCGGATCTCGATGCGCTGCTCGACGAGTGCGTGCAGGTGCTCGACGCGCCGGTCAAGCCGGAGCTGTTCGTCAGCCAATCACCAATGGTCAACGCCTACACGATCGGCATGGACGCGCCGTTCATCGTCGTCACCTCGGGCATGTACGAGCTGATGACGCACGAGGAGATGCGGTTCGTCCTCGGCCACGAGCTCGGGCACGCGCTGAGCGGCCACGCGGTTTACCGCACCATGCTGATGCACCTCATGCGGTTGGCTTCGTCGTTCGGCTTCATTCCGATCGGGGGCTGGGCATTACGCGCCATCGTCGCCGCGCTGCTGGAATGGCAACGCAAGTCAGAACTGTCCGGCGACCGAGCTGGACTGCTGTGCGGCCAAGACGTCGACGCCGCCATCCGAGTGGAATTGAAGCTGGCGGGCGGGAGCCACCTCGACAAGCTCGACTCGCAGGCCTTCCTGGCCCAGGCCCGTGAGTACGAACGCTCAGGCGATATGCGCGACGGCGTGCTCAAGCTGCTCAACCTGGAGCTGCAGACTCACCCGTTCTCGGTGCTGCGCGCCGCGGCGCTGACGAAGTGGGTGGACACCGGCGGGTACGGCGCCATCATGGCCGGCGACTATCCGCTGCGTGCCGACGACGACAAAGCCCGCTGGCACGAGGACATCGGCGCGGCGGCCCGGCAGTACAAGGACGGCTTCGACCAGTCCGACGATCCGCTGATTCGGGGCATTCGCGACAGCGTCGGCGGGCTTGTCGACGGCGTCGGCCGCAAGCTCAACGAGTGGCGACGCGGCCCGAAAACCAGCGACGAATAGCGGGTTTGCCCGACCGCAGAAACGGCCATCCCCGAGCGTGCGTAATGACACGATTCGCTGCTTGGTAACGGGCGCAACAGGCTACATCGGCGCCAGGTTGGCGCCGAGACTGCTCGACCGAGGCTTTGCGGTGCGCGCTCTGGCACGCAACCCGGACAAGCTCGCCGACGTGCCCTGGCGAGACCGGGCCGAGGTGGTGCGTGGTGACCTCGGTGACGCCGACTCTCTGACCGCCGCGTTCGACGGCGTCGACGTCGTCTACTACCTGGTGCACTCGATGGGCAATGCGTCGGACTTCGTGACCCAGGAGGCCCAGTCGGCGCGCAACGTCGTCGCCGCGGCGGGCCGCGCCGGCGTCAAGCGCTTGGTGTATCTCGGCGGCCTGCACCCGCCCGGTGCCGACTTGTCCGAGCATCTGCGGTCACGGACCGCGGTCGGCGAGACATTGCTCGCGTCGGGCATCGAGACTGTCGTCCTGCAGGCGGGAATTGTGGTCGGCTCCGGGTCGGCGTCGTTCGAAATGATCCGCCATCTCACCAACCGCCTGCCGGTGATGACGACGCCGAAGTGGGTGCACAACAAGATCCAGCCGATCGCGATCGACGACGTCCTGAATTACCTGGCCGAGGCGGCGTCCGCGAGGGTGCCCAGCTCCCGGACCTGGGACATCGGCGGACCGGACGTGCTCGAGTACGGGGAGGCGATGCAGATCTACGCCGACGTGGCCGGTCTGCGACGACGGTTGATCGTCGTGCTTCCGTGGCTGACGCCGACGATCGCGAGTCTGTGGGTGGGTCTGGTCACGCCGATTCCGTCAGGCCTGGCACGTCCCCTTGTCGAATCGCTCGAATGCGACGCGATCATGAGCGAGCGTGACATCGACGCGGTGATACCGCCGCCAGAGGACGGCCTCACCGGTTACCGCGACGCCGTCTCTGATGCCTTGAGCCATGGGCCGCTACCCAGCGATCCGCACTGGGCGCAGGTCGGCCGAACCTAGGGCCTGCGCAGCGCCGAAACGTTGTCGTTGTCGGCCTGCAGTGGCACACCGGTGCGGGCGGCGGTGGCCAGCATGTGCTCAATCACGTTCTTGCCCAACGCTGTTTCGCCGGGCAGCTCGATCGGGTACTTGCCGTCGAAGCACGCCGTGCACAGCCGCGACGCGGGCTGCTCGGTTGCCGCGATCATGCCCTGCTGGCTGATGTAGCCAAGGGTGTCGGCGCCGATGGCGTGCCGGACGGCCTCGAACATCTCCCCTTCGTCGGCTTCGATGCTTCGGGCGTTGGCGATCAGCTCGGCCGGTGTGGCGAAGTCGATGCCGTAGAAACACGGCCACTTCACCGGCGGCGAGGCGATCCGCACGTGCACCTCGACAGCGCCCGCCTCGCGCAGCATCCGCACCAGCGCGCGCTGGGTGTTGCCGCGCACGATCGAGTCGTCGACCACGATCAGCCGCTTGCCGCGGATGACCTCTTTGAGCGGATTGAGCTTGAGCCGAATGCCCAACTGGCGGATGGTCTGTGACGGCTGGATGAACGTCCGCCCGACGTAGGCGTTCTTCGTCAGGCCCTGGCCGTAGGGAATGCCGGACTCCTGCGCGTAGCCGACCGCGGCGGGGATGCCCGACTCAGGGACGCCGATCACCAGGTCGGCTTCGACCGGCTTCTCCTGCGCCAGCCTGCGGCCGATGTCGACGCGGGTCTTGTGAACGGAGCGGCCGGCGATCGTGCTGTCGGGCCGGGCCAGGTACACGTATTCGAAGACGCAGCCCTTGGGGTTGGGATTGGCGAAGCGCATGGAGCGCACACCGTCGGCGTCGATGGCCAGCAGCTCGCCCGGTTCGATGTCACGGACGAACGAGGCGCCGACGATGTCCAGCGCGGCGGTTTCCGACGCCACCACCCAGCCGCGGTCAAGACGCCCCAACGCCAACGGCCGCACACCGTAGGGGTCGCGGGCCGCATAGAGGGTGTTCTCGTCCATGAACGTCAGACAGAACGCGCCGCGCACCGTCGGGAGCAGCTCGAGGGCGGCCTGCTCGACCGTGGCGTCGGCGGCCCCGTGCGCGAGCAGCGCGCCGAGAATGTCGGAATCGGTGGTCGCGGTCGGCGCGCCGCGCGTCCCCAGCAGCCCCGCCTCACGGGCGAGCGCGGCCAGATCGGTGGCGTTTACCAGATTGCCGTTGTGGCCCAGCGCGACGCCGGTCCCCGCTGCGGTGTTGCGAAACACCGGCTGGGCGTTCTCCCAGGTGGTGGAGCCGGTCGTCGAGTAGCGGCAGTGGCCTATTGCGACGTGGCCTTCCATCGCGGCAAGCGTCTGCTCGTCGAAGACCTGGCTGACCAAGCCGAGGTCCTTGAACACCAGCACCTGCGAGCCGTCAGCAACGGCGATGCCTGCGGCTTCCTGGCCGCGGTGCTGCAAGGCGTATAGGCCGTAATAAGTGAGCTTGGCGACGTCCTCGCCGGGCGCCCACACGCCGAATACGCCGCATTCTTCACGGGGTTCTGGATCGGTCTGCGGGCTGGTCACTATAGGGCTGCTCCCGGGACGGGGTGGGTGACAACACTGAGTCTACGGTCATCACGGGTGGATCAGGGAATCGAGCGGCGGTGTCGCCGTATTAATCAACAACGTGACCTCTGTCTCGATTCCTCACCGGCCGTGGCCTCTGGCCGCCAGGATCGCCTTCCGGTTCTGCTTCGCCTACTTCGGATTGTTCTGCTTGTGGTTCGCGCAGATCACATTCGTGTTCACCGGCATCGTCGGACACTGGCTTCCTGACGACGCCGTCATGTGGCAAATGGTGACCCTCGAGCCGGTCACCAGTTGGGTGGGGCGGCACGTGCTTGGCGTCGACGCCGTGCTGCACCGCGATTCGGGCAGCGGTGATCAAGCGGCCATCTGGGTGGGCGTGTTCTGCATCCTGGTTGCGGCCGCGGTCGTGGCAGCGGTGTGGTCGGTGGTGGACCGGCGCCGCACCGAATACTCGCGGCTGTGGGCCTGGTTCCTGGTCTTCATCCGGCTATGCCTCGGCGGTCAGATGCTGTGGTACGGCATCGCCAAGGTGATTCCAACGCAGATGCCCGCTCCGCCGCTGGCGGCGTTGCTGCAGCCCTTCGGCGACCTGAGCCCGGCGTCGGTGCTGTGGTTGCAGGTCGGCAGCTCACACCCGTACGAGATCCTGCTCGGTGCCGCGGAGGTGTTGGGCGGGCTGCTGCTGTTCGTGCCGCGCACCGCGACGCTGGGAACGCTCGTCAGCCTGCTCAGCATGGCCCAGGTCTTCGTCTTGAACATGAGCTTCGACGTTCCGGTCAAGATCCTGTCGTTTCACCTGCTGCTGATGAGCCTGGTGCTGCTCGCCCCGCAGTTCCGGCGTCTGGCGAATGTGCTTGTGTTGGAAAGGCCGACGGAGCCCGCCAGCCAGCCGCGGCTGTTCGCCACTGCGCGGGCCAACCGGATGGCGGCCGTGGCGCAGGGGCTGCTGGGCATCTGGGTACTGCTCGGCTGTGTACAGATCGGCTGGTTTGCCTGGAATGAATTCGGCGGGGGCCGCGACAAACCGGAGTTGTACGGAATCTGGTCGGTCACCGAGTTCGGCGTCGACGGTAAGCCTGTAACGCCATTGACCACTGACGAAACTCGTTGGCAGCGATTGGTTTTCGACGAGCCTGAGTCGGTGACATATCAGCGCATGAACGGCGAGTTGGTCTCTGCGGCCGCAGAGGTCGGGGCGGGCACCATCGCACTGCCGGACCTACACGCGACGTTCGCCTATGAGCGGTCCGGTCCTGACCATCTGCGTCTGGACGGGCGGCTCGACGATCGCGCGGTCACGATGTCGTTGGAGCGCATAGACCTTGACGGCTTCACGCTTCGCAGCCGGGGTTTCCACTGGGTTCAGGATTACCCGTACTTCAAGTGAGGACGACCAGTGGCAGCCAATCGGCCACCTCACCGGCCCTCGACCCCGACAGCTGCAACCGCCCGTCGGCGGCGGCATCGTCGACCTGCAACAGCCCGGTGGCCAGCAGCAACCAGGTGCGCGGATCGGCCTCCACCACGTTGGGCGGAGTGCCGCGAGTATGCCTGGGCCCTGAAATACATTGCACAGCAACGAACGGCGGCACCCGCACCTCGACGCTGGCGCCAGGTGCCACCTCGGCGAGCGTGCGGGCGGTCAACCGGACCGCCTCGGCGAGTTCAGCGCGCGCCGGTTCTGGTTGCTGGCCGTCACGTAGCCAGTCGGCAAGCGCAGACACGGCGGCGCGGGTCTTCGCCGGATCAGCAGTACGGCGGGCGGGCATACCTTAGATTCTCAAAGTGCTTGTCGACCGCCACCATCCGCCCTACAAATCGGCGGGAGCGGTGTTGCTGGTGGTCGCCGCCGTTGCGGCGGGGTTGATTTTTCTGCAGTTCCGGGGCGACTTGACGGACAAGGAGCCGCTCACGCTGCTGTCGTCGCGCGCCGGCCTTGTCGTCGACCCTGGCGCAAAAGTGACTTACAACGGTGTGGAGATCGGCCGGGTTTCGCGAATCGGCCTGATGGACGTCGACGGCACTCAGAAGGCTGAGCTCACCCTTGACGTGGACCCGGACTATCTGCGGTTCATCCCGGCCAACGTGGACGCCCAGATCAAGGCCACCACAGTGTTCGGCAACAAGTACATCTCCTTGCGCTCGCCGGATGATCCGAGCCCACAACGCATTTCGAGTGGTGATGTGATCGATGCCTCCGCAGTGACGACGGAGTTCAACACACTGTTCGAGACGGTCATGTCAATCGCCGAGCAGGTGGATCCGATCAAGTTGAACCAAACGCTGACCGCGACGGCCGAGGCGTTTACGGGGCTGGGCGACAGGTTCGGGGAGTCGCTACTGAACGGCAACCGCATCGTCGAGGACCTGAATCAGCGGATGCCCCAGATCCGCTACGACAATCAGCGGGTCGCCGACCTCGCCGACGTGTACGCCGACGCTTCGCCGGACCTGTGGGACGGTCTCGAGGACGCGGTGAGCACAGCGCAGACCTTCAACGATCACCGCGGCGATATCGACGCGGCGCTGATGGCCGCGATCGGCTTCGCCAATACCGCGGCAGACAGTTTCGAACGCGGCGGCCCGTATCTGGTTCGCGGCGCCGCCGATCTGGTGCCGACGACCAAGCTGCTCGACGACTACCGCGGCATGATCTTCTGCACGCTGCGCAACTTCTACGAGATCGAGCCCCGCGTACACGATGCGTTCGGCAGCAACGGCTATTCGCTGGCAACGTCGTCGGGCACGATCGCGGGCGCGGGCAACCCGTGGGTCTATCCCGACAACCTTCCGCGAGTGAACGCCAGGGGCGGCCCCGAAGGCCGGCCCGGCTGCTGGCAGAAGATCACCCGCGACCTTTGGCCTGCGCCGTATCTCGTGATGGACACCGGCGCCAGCATCGCGCCGTACAACCACGCCGAGCTGGGCCAGCCGATGTTCGTGGACTACGTGTGGGGCCGCCAGATCGGCGAGTACACCATCAATCCGTGACGATTGACATCAACAAACGTTGAGGTTCTACGTTGGCGTGCATGACATTCAAACCACACGAAATCGAATTCCTGCGCCGGGCGGAGCTCGGCCGGCTGGCCACCATCCAGGCCAACGGCACGCCGCAGAACAGCCCGGTCGGATTCACCTACAACGAGCAACTCGGCACCATCGACATCGCGGGCTATCAGATGTCGAAGAGCCAGAAATTCCGCAATATCGCGCACAACGACAATGTGGCCTTCGTCGTCGACGACGTCACCTCACGTGACCCGTGGCGGGTGCGCTGCCTGGAGATCCGCGGTACCGCCGAGCAAGCCGAAATCCCCGCGTCCCGCGGAGCCGCCGGCGACGATCTTGACACCGCGATCATCCGGGTGACACCGCGGCGCATCATCAGCTTCGGCATCGACGACCAGGAGTCCGAGCCTCATCAGCTGACGGCGGACATCCGCGACGTGTAGCCGGCGCGCTGCACCGCCAACGCCGCCACCGCACCCGCCTCGTTGATGGCCAAGTGCGCCAGCATCGGCGCGGCAAGGCTGCCGGAGCGCTCCAACATCCAAGCGAACAGCCAGCCCACCAGGCCGGTCGCGACGACCGTGCCGATCACCGGCTCGCCTGTAGCACGCGCATCGGCGATGTGCGACAGGCCGAACGTCGCCGATTGGATGAGCCGGCCACCCGTCGGACCGAACGCCTCGGCGGCGAGCGTTCCGAGTGCGGCGCGGTAGGCGGCCTCTTCCGACCACACCGTTCCCAGCGGGATGCGTATCAGCAACCAGCGCGCCGCGGCCTCCGGCAATTCGCGGTCGGCCATCGACACCCGTACCGGCGGTAACTTCGATGTCGCGGCGACACCAAGCGCCACCGGAGCGGCCACTGCCAGACCCAGCCGCACTCCCGACCACAATGCAGGTGGCCGCAGCCCCAGCGGTGCGCGGGTGAGCGCGGCAAGTGCCGTGCCGAGCAACGCGTGCGGCATCGGATGCCAGCGCGGCGGCAGCCGGGGCACCAGCAGGCTCCATCCCACCAACGTGGCGGCTAGCGCGAGTGCGCGTATTCGCTTGGAGCGCACTAGTACTCGGGACCGTCGGCTGATTCGGTCTTCTCCAGCGCCAGCCTGATGCGTTCGGTGTCGTCAGGAGTCCAACCGTCGGGCGGAGCGACGGCCGCCCAGCCGTCGAGCACGAAAGAGCCGTAGTTGTGGCCGTGGCCGCCCGGCACCGATGCCGCATTGGTCATGTCGGCGGCGACCTGCCAGAACGTCACGATCGGGTACCAGCGCATCGACGCCGTGCGGTCGCGTCCCGGTGGTTCCCTGAGCCAGTCGGGACGGTTGAACAGCAGATCCTCCGACCACCAGACGATCGGGTCAGACGGATGCTGCAGGAAAAGCACTCGGGTGCCCTCCCAAGGCTGTTCGCTGTCATGGGCAATTTCCGCGCTGTCGGTGGACTGCGAGAAGCGCACCGTGCGACCGTTGTCGTAGCGTGGTTCGACCTCAGGTGTGCCTGGGTCGCGCCGCACCGTGATCGCGTTCCACAGCGGGCTGGCGTTGGGCGGGCCAACCCAGAGCACCGAGGAGAAGCCCATTCTCGCGATGTCGGGCAGCCACTCGAATGCGCCCTGGCCCGCCATCGAGCCGAGGCTTTCGCCGTAGAGCACCAGCTTGGGCCGCCGATCCGGCGGCAGTTGCAGCCACCTGTCGTGGATGGCGTCGATCATCATCCGGCCGGATTCCATCGACTTTTGCTGGTCGCCGAGAAACGAAATCCAGCTTGGCAGATAGGAATACTGCGAACCGACCATCGCGGTGTCGCCGTTGTACATCATCTCCAGCGACCGCGCCGCGACGGGGTTGATCCACCCTGTCCCTGTGGTCGGGACGATCACCAGCAGCTTGCGGTCGAAGGCACCGGTGCGCTCCAATTCGCTGAGCAGCACGGCCATTCTGGCTTCGTCGGTGTCGGCGGTCTGCAGGCCGACGTAGACGCGGACGGGCTCCTTGGCTGGCGTTCCGTTGATACGAGTCAATTCGTCAGCATCCGGCCCGGTGGCGACGAAGTTGCGGCCCTGAAAACCGAGGGTGTCCCATTGCGCGAAAGAGTCTGGGCTGCCCGATCTTTCGCGTTGCGTCGGTTGGACGATGCCGGCCATGGTGGTGGTGTTCTGCGGCTGGAACACCCGGTTGGCACCAGCAAGGAAACCGCGCACCAGCACACCGTTGATCAGGGTGATGACCAACACCACGACGATCGCGGTGCCGATGAACAACGCGACCTCGTCCTGCAGGCGCCAGCGCCGGATGAGAAAGCGCGCCATCGTCTTGATCAGGTCAAGCAGCACCCGGGACACACCGACGCACACGCCGCCGACAAGCACCGCGATGATCAAGGTGCGCAGGTAGCCGACTGTGTTCGGACCCTCCATGCCCATCACCGCTGACACCTGACGCTGCCAGGCCGCGGCGGGGATCAGCATCAACACGCTTGCGGCGGCGGAAAGCACGATGATCGCGGTTTTCAGCGCATACAACACTCGCTTCGACGGTGGCCACCATTCGCGCCGGCGTAATACGAAGCGCCGGAACAGTTTCCAAATGAACACGCCGATGCCGTAGCCGATCGCCGCGTTGAGGCCCCCGATCAGGCCCTGGAACAGCCAGTCGCGCGGGAGCAGCGACGGTGTCAGCGACAAGCAGAAGAACAGCGCACCGAAGCCGATCCCGACGAAGTCGAGGTGTACCAGGCGCCACGCCCAGACGAGTAGCGGATGTCGTTCGCGGGCAGGCGCAGTCACCCGAACAGCCCGGGAAGCACGCCCTCCGACGTGCCGCGCAGGTCCTGCAGAGTAACGGTGAACAAGCCTTGCACCTCGACGGCGTCGCTGCCTTGGTCCGCGACACCGATGCGCGTGGCCGGCAATCCACGTGCCTCGCACATGGCCCGGAATCTGCTCTCCTCGGTGCGGGGCACCGCGACGAGCGCCCGGCCGGAGGATTCGGAGAAGAGCGTGACGAACGGGTCGAGGCCCTCGGGAACGATTATGCGGCAACCGGTTTCGCCAGTTAGCGCGGCTTCCACCACCGCCTGGATCAACCCGCCCTCCGACAGGTCGTGCGCGGCCGACACCAGCCCGTCGCGGGATGCGGCGGCCAGCACTTCGGCGAGTAGCTTCTCCCGAGCCAGATCGACCCCTGGCGGCCGTCCGCCGAGATGATCGGCGGTGACCTGCGCCCAGATCGAGCCGTCGAACTCGTCGCGGGTGTCGCCGAGCAGGATCAGCGTCTCCCCCGGCTCGTTGCCCAGTCCTGTGGGGATGCGCCGTTTTACGTCGTCGATCACCCCGAGCACGCCGACGACCGGGGTCGGCAGGATGGGCGTGGTTCCGGTCTGGTTGTAGAAGCTGACGTTGCCGCCGGTGACCGGAATGCCAAGGGCCGCACAGCCATCGGCGAGCCCGCGGACGGCCTGGCTGAACTGCCACATGACGCCCGGATCCTCTGGCGAGCCGAAGTTCAGACAGTTGGTCACCGCGACCGGCGTGGCACCGGTGACGGCGACGTTGCGGTACGCCTCGGCCAGCGCGAGCTGAGCACCCGCATACGGGTCAAGCGCCGTGTAGCGGCCGGACGCGTCGGTGGAGACCGCGATGCCGCGACCGGTCTCCTCGTCGATGCGAAGCACGCCGCCGTCGGCGTTCTCGGCAAGCACGGTGTTGCCACGCACGTAGCGGTCGTACTGCTCGGTGATGAACGCGCGGCTGCACAGATGCGGACTGCCAAGCAGCGCAAACAAAGTCGCGCGCAGTTCCGCACCGGTCGAGGGCCTCGGCAGTTTCACCGACGTGTCGGCGTTCAGC
>NZ_DASSCY010000024.1:0-45196 GCF_035697385.1 Mycobacterium sp.
TGGCGGCGTGCGCGATACCGCGCCCATAGTGCACAGTCGCCGCGGTGCTGCAATACAGCTCGAGATCGTCGGGCAGCGGCTCGGAGATCAATTCGTCCCAGCGCCCGAACCGGACGAGCACGTGAATTCGCAACGGCACGAAGGCTTCCAGCCAGTCGGCCATCGGCGGCGATTCAATGGCCAGCAGCTCAGGGGTGAGCTGGCCGGTCAGCTCTGCCGCGGCTTCGAGCGCAATCTGCGAACTACCTTCGAACATCGCGGAGTACACGACGAAGTGCAGATTGTGTGCGCGGTACAGCGAGTAGAAGTTCAGCGGGCCTTCGCGTTCGACGAACCGCCGATCAACTTGCACGGCAGACAGATTCGACACCACCGAGTCGCGGTAGTTGCCGCACAACACGTCGATGTGGCTCGGCATGTGCCGCAGATGGCCGGCGTCGGGCACCAGACTGCGCAACAGATCCGCCGCAGGCAGCGCGTCCTGCGGCGTTGCCGACATCTCCATGGTGTGCAGATACAGGTGCAGCACACCCGGATGGGCGCGCCCGGCGGCGGTGGCCAGCGCGTCATCGAGGATCCGCTTGGCCTCCACCACCCGCGAACCAGGCGCCGGCTCACCTGTCCTGATGTCCCACAGCGCCCAGGCCGTGAGGTTGACGAGCGCGTCCGCGGCAAGGGCCTGCACGTCGACGTCGTCGGGATAGACCTCGGCCAGCGCCGCCATCGCATCGGCATATGCGGCGTGCCCGGCCTGAAGCTGCTCGGCGTCGTCCGGGTCATCCGGGAAACGCTGCTGCAGCGCCTCGACCAGCCCGCGTTCGACGGCCGACGCGCGGCCATTGACGGCAAGGCCGAGCTCCATGCGCGCCCGGGCCAACGACGCCGCCAGGTCGACCGGATCGAATGCCTCCCAGCCCTTGTTGTAGTTGGGTCCAATCGAATAGGCGATACCCCAGCGCGCGATCGCGAGGTCGGGGTCGAGTTCTAGTGCCCGGTCGAAGCATCGGACGGCCTCTTCGTGATTGAACGCGTACGCCCAGACCATGCCGCGGTCGAACCACACCTGCGCCTGCGGCGACGGCGTCTCAATCGGTCGGTGATAGGAACCGAGGTCGTAGTACGGCTCGGTCTCGCCCGGCAAAACCGGGGAGGTAACGCTCATAGAGGGCACGATAATTCACCCGCGCGGCAGTGGCGAGCACCGCGAGCAAACACCCCGCCGCACCCCAGATCGCCAGCGTGGCAAGAGGCGTCTGCGCACCGTTGCCGCCGAAGTACTCGACGCTGCGCACCAGCGAGACCCCGGAGCCCTGCGGGACGATCGCGGTAAAGGTGGAGTAGAAGCCCGACAGCAGCGGCCGGCCCACCGGACCGGCGGCAGCGGCGTTGCCGATGACGACCAGGAACAGGGTGAGCGCCAGCGACGCGACCGTGCCGAATGCCGCGGCGACTCCGGTGACTGCTCCGCCGACTGCCATGGCGTACAGCCAGAGGACGCCGAACAGCTGCCAGGTATGCGCGGTCAGCGCACCCAGAATCACGTCGACGTAAAGGGTCACGCCCGCGGCGAGAAGCGCCGAGTAACCGGCCAGCGTCATGGTGCGCTGTGCCAGTGTCGCGGGCTTGCGCACAGTGCCCATGATCCGGCCGACCACGGTTGCGCCGACGGTCGCGCCGATCGAAATGAAGATGATGGCGTAGAACTCGACCGTTCCGGACGGATCGCCGGCCGACGCCGGTGCGACGTCCTCAACAGAAGCTGTCAGCCCCGCCTTGGCCGCAATGCCGCGTCCGACGGTCTCGGCGGCGGTGGCGACGCTGCGTCCGCCTCCGCCGGCCACGTAGATCTTCATTTCACCGTTCGGTGCGACGGCGAACGCCGCATCGGTGTGGCGTTCATAGACCTGCTGACGGGCCGCGGCGGCATCGCCAACCTCGGTGACCGCCAACGCATCCTGACCGCGGATCCCGTCGAGCACCTGCTGTGGTGCGGCGACCGCGACGGCCATGTGATGCAGCGTCGGTTTCGCGAAGGCCCCCGAATAGCTCGCGATCATGCCGACGACGACGATCGTCAGGCCGATCATCGCCAACACCACGTTGCGAACGGCTGAGCCGTCGTGCGCAGGGGGCAGATCGGTATTGCGGTGCTTACCCATGGTGACAACCTTTCGAATGTGCGGGCAGGCCCAATAAGGCGTTGACGGTGTCGAGTGCGGCGGTGACCCGGCCGCGCAGGTCGGCCGATTCGGGATCCTCCATCCAGGACCGCAGCACCTCCATGAACCCGCCGACCAGGAATCGGGTGACGGACTCCGGTGTGAGACTGGCGATGGTGCTCACCACCGGCATGGCCTGTGCGGCGATCTCTTCGCAGGCAGGCAGCAATTCGGCACGGAAGGCCGTTACGACGCGCTGTGTCACTGCGCTCGGCACCACGTTGCGGTACATCGAGCGGTGCTCGGCCGCGAAGTCGAACAACCGAAGGATTCGGGCACGCGCATCGCCGCCGATGTCAGCGGTCGCGGCGGCGAACTCGACTGCGAACGCCGTGGCGACAGCGTCATCGCGGTCGCGGAAGTGTTGATAGAAGACCTGGCGGCTGACCTCTGCGCGGGAGACGATGTCGCCGACCGTCATCTGGTCGACTGGACGCTCGTGGGCCAGCGCGAACGACGCCTCACGCAGGCGGGTACGCACCCGCTCGGCGCGGGGGTCGACGCTGTGCGTGCGTGCTGCCATACAGGCAGCGTAGGACACTTCGTAGACAAGTGACCACGAAAGATTAGGTAATCTAAGACATGTGTTTGAGCAGGTGTGACTGCCGCTACCTCAGAGCGTGTGCAGTACCGCGGTGACGACGGCGAGTGCGAGCCCGATCACCGCGGCCGCCATGTCCTTGGCACCGTCGGACGCACGCAGATGGAACGCGATTGCCCCGATGGACAGCAGCGCCAGGCCGATCGCCGCGGCGATTCCGATCGGCGCCCACACCAGTCCGACGAGCACCCCGGCGACTCCGGCGAGCTCGCATGCGCCGATGAGCCGCCACTGAAGCGGCTTGACCCCGAGGTGGTCCCGGATTGCCAAGGATTGGGAGACGCCGATCAGTTTGATGCTGGCGGCGAACGTGAACAGCGCCGCAAGCAGAATCGTCACTACTACGGTGGCGGTGTCCATCACGAGCAGCGTAGAGCTCGCGCGCGATACGGAGTCGGAAATGATCCGATGCGCTTAACGTGCAGGCGTGCTGCAGATAATTCTCAACTACGCAGGCATTGCGGTCTTCGCCGCTTCGGGTGCGACCGTCGGTGTTCGTAAAGGCTTCGACCTGTTCGGGATCGCGACGCTAGGGGTGCTCACCGGTGTCGGCGGAGGGGTGTTGCGCGATCTCTTGCTCGACAGGGCTCCGTACTCAATCCAGCACTGGCCCAACATCACGGTCGCGCTGGTCGCCGTGGCCATCGCCACCCCGTTCGCCCACATCGTGATCCGGATGAACACGGCGGTATTGGTCCTCGACGCGATCGGGATGGGATTTTTCGCCACCTCCGGCGCGGCGATCGCCGTCGACGAAGGCGCCAGCTGGTTCACGGCCGCGCTCGTCGGCATGCTCACGGCCATCGCCGGCGGCATGCTGCGTGACGTCGTCGCCCGAGAGGTGCCCTTGGTCATGGGTCCGGACGACTTGTACGCGATCCCGGCCATGTTGGGCGCGGCAACGTACGTGACGATCGACTACTTCGGCCCGCAGTGGATAGCCGTCGCTGTCGGCTCTGCCGTGGCGACGCTGTTTCGGCTCGCCGCACTGGCATTCCACTGGCGGCTGCCGACAGGGCCTCGCGCACTGATCCAGCCCTACGACTAGTTGTTGCGGGTCATGACGTTGTAGGCGCGCACCTCTGATGGGTTCGCATCCGCTAAACCTATGGGATACGACTCCGGAGCGGCGCGCTTGACTCTGCCCACTGGGCAGACCCCATTCTCTTTGGTGTGGATGATCTGTTGAGTATCGGCGAGTTCTCGTCGCGCTGTGACTTATCGATCAAGATGCTTCGGTCCTACGCCCAGGCAGGGTTGCTGCCACCTGCGGCCGTAGATGCTGCGTCGGGCTATCGCTACTACTCGGCGAGCCAGCTCCACCAGGCGAGGGTGATCGGCATGTTTCGTCGGGCTGGGATACGAGTCGACGAGATCAAACAATTCCTTGAGTATCCGGACCCTGCCCGGATCGACCAGTGGGAACGTGAGATTCGATCGACGTCCACGTCGCGTCACCGAGCATTAGCGGAGGCGAGAGATGCACTGGCTCTTGACGATTCATCACCGCGTAGTCGGGCACTCAATAAACAGGAAGGAACCGAGGTGACACCTAACTTGGCTGCTGCAACGGCGACCCATATCGGACAACGGGTATCTAACGAAGATGGCGTGCTGATCAGCGACCGACTGTACGTCGTCGCCGACGGCATCGGCGGTCTGGACAACGGCGAGGTCGCCAGCCGAACGGCAATAGAGACACTCGCGTCGAGCTTCGCTGAGAACGCAACCCTTCCAGGGTTGCTACACGCGTGCCGGGAGGCCAATCAGGCGGTGTCGCAGCCAACAACGGGTCTGACAGCCGCGACAACGGGAACCACGCTGACGGCCCTTGCCGTCACCTCCGATGTCGGTGCGGTCGTTGTCCACGTGGGCGACTCGCGTCTGTATCGCCTACGCGACGGTCGGATGGCGCAATTAACCCGCGACCACACCGTGTCCGCCGAGATGGTGATTGCCGGCGATCTGAGCGAAGAAGACGCCGGAACGCACCGTTATCGGGGCGTCCTTACCCGGGCGATCGGAATCGGTCCAGAAGTCGATATCGACTATGCCGGAGTGTCATTGCGGGTCAACGACAGGTTCCTCCTGTGCACTGACGGCCTATTCAAGGCGTTGCCGTCCGATTCCATCAAAGCGGCCTTGGCCGAACCGGAGCCGCAAGCGGCAGCCGACAGTCTTATCAGCGGCGCCACCCAGCATGGGGCTGAGGACAATGCGACGGCGGTCGTCATCGACACCGATTGACCATTCGCTTCTTCAGCCGCCGAGTGCAGCTGAGATCCTCACCGGTCAGCCGACTGCACCACTGCTGGCTACAGCCACCGTGCCGGGTATTTCTGAATTCCTGTCGAAAGAGATGGCGATAGATGGTTCACCGCAACGCACCATTATCTGTCGAAGGGCGCCGCCGACTCTCAACCTGGACCTCAGCGACCCAACGCAGCCAAGCCCGCAAAATCTGCCGCCGGCGGCCAACCACCAGCATCGCGACTCAGCACCGCCGTCACCAACGTCGTGGCCTCAGACGACTAGTCAGTGCCCCGCCACGACGTCGGATTCGTCGATCTCCACCGGATCCTTGGCGCCCGGCAGGAATGAGTATGCGACGCAGACGATTCCGAAGAACACATAGCCCAGCGCTACGGACGGGTTTGCCGCCCAGGCGACTTCGGGTGCGTGGATCAGCCCGATGAACGACAACACCGCCCCGACTGCCGACGCGATCGCCGCGTACAGGAACTTCTTGTCGAGGATGAATGTCACCATGGTGCCGAGAATCAGCCCGACCAGCACCGCGCCCTCGCCCAGCGTCTGCAGGCCCTCGTAAACGACACCCGCGCCGTTCAGCGCCTCGACGCCGACCGCCGACGCCGACGTGCCTGCCGCATTCAATGCGTTGTCGATCAGCCCACTGGCCCACTGCGCAAGGTTTGGCAGGATCGCGGCGACGACCGCGACCGCGTGCAGCCGCGGCACCGCCTGGAAGGCTTGGGCGCCGATGAGCAGCCCGATGTAGAGCAGGATCGGCACGATGGCCGGCACCGGCAGCAGCGAGTCGAGCACGCCGAAAAGACCGAGGAAACACAGGATTCCGATGACCGCGCCGCTGGCCAACGAGTAGCCCGCGCGCCCACCGGCGTCTTTCCAACCGGGATGGCCGATATAGACCGCGGGCGGGAACGGCGAACCAAAGGCCGAACCGATCACCGCTCCAGCGCCATCGGCGAGCAGCACACTGCGCAGGTTGAAGTTGTCGCCAGCCGCGGCGGCGCTTTCCACGTTGCTCATCGCCTCGGTGAAGTTGTAGACGCCCAACGGGATTGCGGTGCCAAGCAGCGGTGCGAGGTCCGTAAGGCCATTCCACAGGAGGTCGAGGCGCAGGTCCGGAATGCCGATAGCGATATCCGAAACCGCCTGTCCGACATCGGGTGCTGACATGTAGCCGCCGATCCATCCGATCGCGGTGCCGACCAACAGCGCGGCCAGCCCCACCGGAATGTTGAATGGCAGCTTCACGTTGGTGAAGAACCCGATCAAGATGATCGCCATCACCGGAAGGCCGATCCAGGCCACCTCCCACATCTGCGCTGCGGGCCGCATGGAGATGAAGGTGATGGAGATGCCGGCCAGCGTGCCGAGCATCGCCGCCCGCGGGGTGAGCTTGCGAATGTAGGGACCGACGAACGCCCCGATCATCACGATCACGCCGATGAGGAAGGCCCAGGCCAGACCGGCCTGCCAGGCCTGAATCGGGTCATCGGTGTTGAGGTAAACCGGCAGCATGACCACGAAGATGACGATGAACATGTGCGGCACACTCGGGCCGTACGGCAGCGCCGTGACGTCGGTTCGGCTCTCCCGCCGGGCAAGACGGCGCGCCAGGAAAGTGTAGTAGAGATTGCCGAGGATGAGCGCCACCCCGAGGGCGGGCAACACGGTGCCCAGTACATCGCCGGCCGGGACCGCGATCACCCCGATCATCAGACCCGTCAACGTAAGGACATTGACCAGGATGTTGAAGCCCAGCCCGAAGAACGCATTGGTGTCGCCGCGGGTCCACCACGGAATCGAGAACGCCTCGGCGGCAGGCGGTTCGACCGGGGGATCGGCAGGTTTGACGTCGGTGGTCATCGGGTTGGTCCTCTCAGGCAGCGGTAGTGGTCAGTGCATGTAGCGCCGGAATGACGGCCGCGGTATCGGCGACCCACCCGAAGATGCCGCCCTGGGCCTTAATCATTTCCAGGCCGATCCGTTGGAACTCCGGGAAATACGAACCCACGCAGTCGGATACGACCAGGCACTCGTAGCCGCGGTCGTTGGCTTCTCTGGTCGTGGTGTGGACGCAGACCTCAGTGGTCACCCCGGTGATCAGCAACTGGGTGATTCCAGCGTCGGCCAGCACGTCCTGCAGCGACGTGGCGTAAAACGCGCCCTTGCCGGGTTTGTCGATGACGACCTCGCCGTCGATGGGAGCCAGTTCGTCGACGATGTCGTGCCCGTACTCGCCACGGATGAGGATGCGGCCGTACTTTCCCTCGTCGCCAATGCGTTTCGAGGGGGCGCCCCGGCTGAGCTTGGCCGGTGGGCAGTCCGACAGATCTGGTTCATGTCCCTCACGGGTGTGGATCACCAATATCCCCGCCGAACGGGCCGCGGCGATAAGGGCGGCCAGCGGTGGCACCACCTTGAGAAGTTGGTCCACGTCGTTGCCGAGGCTTTCACCGAATCCACCGGGCAACAGAAAGTCTCGTTGCATGTCGATGACGATCAGCGCGGTCTTGCCTGCCAGGATCCGAAACGGTGATGGTTCGGCGGGCACTTCGATGGGCTGACTCATGACGCATGCTCCTCGGATACGACGGTGGACTGCGGCACAGGCGCCGAGCGTGGCTCGTCGAGAATTTGCGCGGCGAGATGCAGCACGGTGTCATCGGTCAACGCCTGCCCCAGCAGCATCGCGCTGTATGGCCGACCGTCCGTGGTGATGCCGAGCGGCACCGCTACGCCAAGCAGGTCGAGCAGGTTCCCGAAATGCGTGTAGTGGCCGAGCACGGTGTTGCAGTCGACCGGCGCGGCGAGCACCTCATCGACGGTGAACGTGGTGCCGATCGTCGGGACCACCAGCACATCCATCTGCTCCCACAGCCGGCCCACCAGCGCCTTGAGCTCCTGCAGTCGTTGCAGTGCGGCGAACGCATCGACGGCGGTGTACCGCTGGCCGCCGAGAAGGATCGCCCGCACCACTGGATGGATCGAATCCGGTTGAGCGGCAAGGAAATCACCGAACTCGACCAGCCGCTCCGCCACCCAGGGCCCTTGGTACAGCAGCGACCCTGCGGCTAGAAATGGTTCCAGCGAGACATCGACGATGGTGGCCTTGCGGGCCAGCTGGTCGCGGAAAGCCAAGTGGGCACGGCGCATCTCGTCGTCGCCGAAGAACTCCAGTTCGTCGGCGGCGGGCAGTCCTACGCGGATCGCGGAGCCGTCATAGCGCGGTCCGCGGTCGCGCGACCAGGCGTCTTTGTCATCCCGGGCGGCCATCACGTCGAAGACGCGGTCGACGTCGTCGACGCAGCCTGCCATCACGCTGATGCAATCCAGCGACTTGCATGCGGGCACCAGGCCGACCGTGCTGATCAGCCCGCGCGAAGGTTTGAACCCGATGACACCGTTGAGCGCGGCGGGCACCCGCCCCGAACCGGCGGTGTCCGTGGCCACCGCGAACGGCACCTGTCCCAGCGCCACGGCCAGTGCCGAGCCCGAACTGGAGCCACCCGAGATCAACTCGCCACCGAAGACGCTGCGCGGAATGGGGTATGGCGTGCGGGTTCCGTTCAGCCCGGTGGCGAACTGATCCAGATTCGTCTTGCCGACATACAGGGCGCCCGCCTCGAGCAACCGCCGCACCACGGGTGCGGTCGTCGACGCGACGTAGGCGTAATCGGGGCACGACAGCGTGGTCGGCACGCCTTCGACGTCGATGCTGTCCTTGACCCCGAACGGCACGCCGTAGAGCGGCAAGGTCCGCGCGCCTGCGCGGTTCTCGATCTCCGCGGCGGCGGCAAGGAGCTGATCTCGGGGGACGGTGGACAACCAGGTGCCGTCGTCGCCGCGTGCCGCGATGGCGTCGGCGACGCGCGCGGCCGTCTTGGTCGGCGAGCCGGTCCCGCCGGCGTGCGACGCCAAGATCTCGGCCACCGACGGCCCGATCGACGGTCCACACAGGTCATCAGCCATTCTGTCGATTGTCGACAGAATGATGGCGATCTCGGGTCGGCCGTGTGTCGTTTGTGTTAGCGCTGCAGTTCGATGCCGAGATAGTGAAGGTGGCCGTGGTCCTGCAGGGCGGCGATGACAACCACGGGATCGTTGGTCTGCAATGCCGACAGGATCGCCTGGTGTCTCTCGAGGCCGTCGCGCGCCCGGTGGTGGCGGGCCTCTTCACGCATGTTCATCGCCATCGGCAATTGCAGTTTCAGCAGTATCGGATCGAGCGCGATGTCGAGCTGGCGATTGCCTGCGAGCCCCACCACGGCCGCATGAAACAACCGGTGGGCGTCGTCGCGATCGAGATCGTCTGTAGCAGTGCGCATTCGATCCAATGCGATACACATCGGCTGCAGGGCTACCTCCGGATCATCCAGCGGCAGTGCGGTCTCGATCGCGTGGCGCTCCAGCACGTGTCGCAATGCGAAGAGCTGCATGATGTCCGACGGCGACCAGTCGGCCACGCGTGAGCCCCGACGGGGCAGATGTTCGACAAGTCCCTGTTGCGCCAGCAGTCGCAGCGCCTCCCGCAGCGGCGCCCGGCTGATGCCGAAGTCCGCGCACAGCAGTTCCTCGACGATCTTCTCGCCCGGCTTCAGCTCGCCGCTCAGGATCGCGGCGCGCATGCGGTGCGCGGCGACTTCGACCAGTGTCGCGGGCAATCCGTCCCGGGAACCATCTTGGGTGGGCGCAGCCATGGCCGCCAATGGTAGGAACTATCGACGCCGCTCGCTTCGTTGAGCCCGCGTGCCCACTGCTGTGACGGCGTTGCCGAGCCTCTTCGAACAAGCCGAGCGACTCATCGAACTCGGTGTCCACGACCTGGCCGGACTGTCGGCCGGGCGGTTGAGGAAGGTTCAGGGGCATGCGGGGTCACTGCTGGTCATCCACCCCACCCTGGCACCGGCATCCGCGTTGGCGCCGCTGCTGCGGCTGAACGACAAACCGGGATTCGTGGTGACGGACATGACCGACGTCGATGAGTTCGTCCCGATCTCGTCGGCCACTGTGTCCGACTCACCGCTCTACGTCGTCAACGACCCCGATCGCGGCGACGCGATGGCCAACTGGAGCCCCGACGAGGCCCTGCCGGCGATCACCGACGCGGGCCGCACACCGCTGACGCTCACCGAGGGGCTGCACTGGCTGTTGCAACGACCCGAGACGCTGCAACGGGGCCGGTGCTTCATGACGATCGCATCCCGTCGCCACAAGCCCGATGGCTCGCTGGACACCAGGACGCCCGGGGTGTGGATCAGCAATGGCACCGGCCGCGACGGCCCGGCCAACCGCAACGCGCCGAAGGTCGGCTGGTGCTGGGCGGGTAACCGGCACACCTGGCTCGGGTTCGCTTCCGCCGGTGGTCGATTCACCGTCGGCGAATGACGTTCAGCCGCACCTCGCGCCTCGGCACCACTGCGATCCCGCGTGGGGCCGATCGGGGCACCTGGCGGCGACGTTCCCTGGACGGCATTTGCAGCTCAACCGAATTCATCAGCGTGCCGATCGAAACCGCCAACTCATATGCCGCGAATGACGCGCCGGGACAGCGCCGGAAACCACCGCCGAAGGGCAGGTATTCGAACGGCGTCGGGGACTTGCCGAGGAACCGGCCGGGGTCGAACCGGTAGGGATCGGGCCAGATCGAAGAGTCGAAATGCACTGCGGGCACAGCGATACCGACGATGTCGCCAGGTGACCACTGGATGCCGCCCACAGTGAGTGGTGCCAGGACGCGGCGCATGACGATCGGCACGGCCGGGTGCATGCGCAACGCCTCGGACACCACCGCGGATAGGTAGGGCAGCTCGGGCAACCCCTCGGGGGCGGACATGCCGGCGACCTCGACATTCACGCGCTCGCGTATTCGTGGATCGCGGTGAATGTGGTAGAGCGCCCACATCAGCGTGCCAGCTGTGGTGTCATGCCCGGCCACCACCAGAGTGCGAAGCTGCTGGTGCAGATCATCGGGATCTGTTGTCGTGGCATCCATTCCGGCCAGCAAGACACCCAGCACGCTGTGATCGGTGTCGGCGCACCGCCCTTCGACCTGCTCCGTAAGCAGAGCATCGAAGCGCTCACGTAACCGGGTCAGCCGCGCCCATGGCCCCATTCCCGCGAAGTCCTTGCGCAACCACGGCAGCAGCATCAGCGGCGCCGTGTTGGCGTGCATCAGCGCGGTGGTCACATCGACGAATTCCTGGTACTGCTCGGCTTTTTCGACCCCGAACATGGCCAGCACGATGATCCGCAGTGCGATGGAACGTGCCGCCGCCGCCAGCGCGATGCGCTCGCCCGGTCGCCAACTCTCCGTCTCGTCCCTGGTGGCGCGGGCCATCACCTGCGCACGGGAGCGCATCCGTTGACCGTGCAGCGCCGGCATCAGCAGCCGCCGCTTGTTCCGATGTTCGTCACCGGAAACCAGGATGACCGAACCCTTGCCGACCATCGGCTCGATCGGGTTTGGCGTCGGCGCCTCCAGCATTGCGCTGCCTACAGCGAAGAGATCGCGGGCCGCGTCCGCTGTCGCGAAGAAATGCACAGGACCGAGGCCGGGAAAGACGACGGTGAACGGTTTCCGGGCTCCGGCACGGCCACGGAAGAACCCATCAGGATCGAGTCCCGCCCACACGGAACGAAACGCTGTTGCGCACTGAGGCCACACATCGGGACACGCATCGCGGTCTGGTTCAGTTCTGCAGGCGAGCAGTGACTTTCGCTACCCTAAGCGATCAGCTGTGGCGCTCGGCACGGTGCCGGACACCATGCGCGGCGTCGACGAACGGCAGGACCATGTCCAGCCAGTCCGACGGCTCGGATGAGAAGACGACGTGACCGGTCGGCAGCGCCTCGAATCGCGAGCCTGGAATGGCGGACTGGACTGCCTTGCCCCATCGCAGTGGTGCGGTGAGATCCCTTGCGCCCCAGGTGATCAGCACTGGTGCGGTGATCTGGGCCGCCCGCGACCTCAGATCATGGCCGGCCCCGGTGAAGCTCTTCCACAGCGCCGCGGCGGTACGTGCTCCATCAGCCGTCTTGCTCCTGGCCGTCACCCGAGCGACGACGGCTCTGTCTGCGGGGCTCTTCGCCCGCATATACGCGCGGACAAACACCGGGAAAACGGCCTTCAGCACCGCGGGCTTTCCCATGACAGCGCACACCAGCCGAGTGACGGCGCTGTGCCGCGTGAAGCCCCCGGTGTTGACGAGCACCAGTCCCGCGACCCGCTCCTGGCTCTCGATTGCCAACCGGCAGGCCGCGTAGCCGCCCACCGAATTGCCGACGACAACAAGCTCGCGCAGGTTCAGCATGTCCGCGAACTCCACCAATAGGTCACCGAATTGAACTGCGCCCAGTGGATCGGCGGACAGGGGAGAGGCGCCATGGCCTGGCCAGTCCAGGGCCAGCACACGGTGACCGTCGGCCAGCGCGTCGTACACGGGTGCGAAATCGGTCCGATCGTGCAGGGTGGCGTGCAGTAGCAGGATCGGCAGGCCGGAACCCTCGTCGGTGTAGTCAACGGTCCCGAATGAGGTGTGCGTCGTCGGCATCGGAGCGCCCTTTCATTGACCGGCCGGTCGGTCAATTACACTAGCGGATGTGCAAGTGGTGAACAAGCGGCTGGCCGCCGCACAGCAGACCAGGGCCAATCTGATCGAGACCGGCCTGGTCCTGGCCGAACGGTTGGGTCTGGAGGGCCTTTCCGCCAATGCTGTGGTGGCGGCGGCCGGGGTTTCCAAAGGGACGTTCTTCCATCACTTCCCGGATCGGGTGTCCTATCTGGTGGCACTGCATCGACGTTTTCACGATGCGTTGCTCGATGAGGTGATGTCGGTGATCGGCGATGTGACGCCGGGCAAGGACCGGCTGGCCGAGGCGGCCACCACCTATCTCGACGGATGCCTGCGCGACCGCGGCGTCAAGGCACTGTTGCTCGAGGCGCGGGGACACCTGCCGATCGCCGAGGAAGTGATGCGCCGCAACAGGATGACCGTGGAGGTCATCGTTGCCGACTTCGAGGCTATCGGCTCACGTCATCCCCGTGCCGCTGCGCGGCTATGGATTGCGGCGACGGCGGAATGCGCATTGATGGAACTCGAATTCGGCCGCCGTGACCCCGAGGCCCGCGCCGCACTCAGCGAGTTGGTCGGGTAGCTCGACAACCGGCGCTAGAACGTGTTCTAGTGCAAGTGTGCTGGACTTCACCCATATCGAGAACGTCACCTCCGCTGATGTGGAACGGATGCGCGCTCTGTACCAGCCGCTCGCCGAGTCGGTTCGGGAGTTGGTCGACGCGACGATCCGCACCGAAGTCGACGCCGAGACCGTGGCCGCGGTGAAGGCGGATATCGACGCGGCGACGGCGCGGCTGCGATCACAGCAGATCGACGGCGCTTTCGGCGTGCGTTACACCTCCGGTGGCGATCGCATGCCATGGGGCAATCCGGTTATCGGAATCCGCAATCCAATCGCACCGCCGCTGGTGATCGAGCGGGACTCCTCAGGGCGGGTGTTCACCGACTTCGACCTCGGCGCCGCGTATGAAGGCCCGCCGGGTCACGTGCACGGGGGAGTTGCCGCGCTGGTGCTCGATCACGTCCTCGGAGAAGCCGCGAGCAACGCGGAGAACCCGCGTTTCACGGGCACGATCACACTGCGCTACCTGCGCACCACCCGACTCGGCCATCTGCACGCGCAGGCCCACATCGACCGGACCGAGGGCGTGAAGACATTCGCCGTCGGCCACCTCGCCGACGAGGAGGGCATCACCGTCGAAGCCGAAGGCGTTTTCATCCAGCCGAAGTGGGCTCGCGGGTAGCGGCGATCCCGGCCAGGCTGCGGGTGATCGTCGCCAGTTCCGCGACAAGCACGCGGGCGGCACCGTTGTCGGCAGCCAGGCGCGCGCCGTGCTCGCGCACTTGCTCATTCGCCGCCGTCAGCTCGACGATGTCGACGGTCCACGGAGTCGCAGGGCTGGCCGGCGCACCACGCAGCGCATCGACGTAATCGTCAATCGCCGCAACGAATTCGGGGTTCAACGCCGTCGACGGCTGCGCCGGAAGGCTGCCTTCCAGTGACGTGCATGCGCTGGTGACGGAGTTCAGTGCCGCACGATAGGACCGCAGCCATCGACGGAGCTCGCGGGAATCCAGCCGGGTCGCACCCGAAGCCGCTTCGAACGCGGCGCGGGCCCGGTATGCCCGTTGCCAGGCCGCCGAGAGCGCGTCGGCGGGGTGGTCCAGCTCATGCACGAAGGCTTTGACTACCGTTGCCGCATAATCGATTTCGGTCTTCAACAACTCACCGGCGCGCTGCCGCAACCGGATCAGCGAGTGATCGGGCAACACCACGTGGGCGATCAGCGCCAACCCGGCGCCGATGACGACCGCGAACAGGCGGTCCTCCATGGTCGCCCCTGCCGCGACCGCATCGATGTCGAGCAGGAACACGACGGACGCCGCCAGCGCCGCACTGACGGCGAGATAGCCGAATCTGACGACCGCATAGGTGACTGCGACGAACATCGCCGCAACGAGTGCCGCCGCCGAACCGGTCGGCTGCCACAGCATCGTCAGCGCCGACGCGAAAGCGATACCCGTACCGATGCCCGCGATGCGTCCAATGCAGCGGGTGTAGGTGTGTGCCGTTTCCGGTCGCAGCACAATCAACACGGTGAGCGCGATCCAATAGCCGTGCGACACGTCGCCGAACCGCGCGGCGGCAATTCCCAGCGTGGTGGTCGACGACAGCCGCACGGCGTGTCGCAGGACTGGTGATGTCCAGGTCAGGTGACCACGCACCTGGATCGCCGCTGCTCGAAGCGAGCCGACCAGATCGGGGTGGCGCAGTTCGCCGAACCTCACCGTGGCGGCCTCATGCAGTTGTTGCGAGAACCGTTGCGCGACCGCCGCTTCCGGGCCGCTGATCGCGGCGACGGTGGTGTCGACGCGATCCAGCGCCTGTTCGGCGTCCCGCCGCGCCGTATGACTGTGGTCGGCGACCGCGTCGAGGAACGCGGCGGCAGCCGTCAGCAGCTGCGAACCGCTCTCGCCTCCAGGACCACCCCGCAATGCACTCAACGTCGCGGTGATCCGCTCTGGCAGCCGATAGCCGCCGTGGTACGCCTTCGGCCGCCGTGAGGCCTGGCTGTCGACGAACGCCTCCCTCAGCGAAACCAGTGGGGCCACGTCCACCGGCGCATCACGGTCGGCGGCGACACTTCGGGCGTCCGTCGCCAACGCCCGGTACGCCGTAGTCAACGCATCGCGCTGGACGCGCCAGCGCTGCGGCGGCCACAGCGCCACCATGGCCGCTTGAACGCAACCCGCCGCGATGGTCAGCGCAGTGGGCGCCAGTACACCCCATAGTGTTGGCTCCTCGACGGGCGCGATCACAAGCAGCGCACTGGCGGCGGTGGCGACCAGTCCAGCGTTTGCACCGAGCGCCCACTGCATGCCCGCGGCGAAACACCACAGCGCCACCACGCCGACGAACACGGCATCGTTCGATGCGGTCAACGCGCCAAGGAATACGGCGGCGCCCATTTGCAGGGACACCATGACGACCAGCGGCACACGCCCACCGGGACTGTCCTGCAATGCGATGGCACCCGCGATCGCCGCGGCGCCGGCCGCCCACACCGCGGCGGTGGGGGAGTCCCAATAAAGCGCGACGGCCGCCATTGCCAAGACCCCGAGCAGGCTGCGCGTCACCGCGCCGGCATCCGGCGTGGCAGGTTTCAGGGCATCGACTGCCCGGCTGCCCGCAATCACCTGCCTATTCTCACTCCACCAAGGTCACTGAACGGTGGAGTACACGCGTCGAATTGCACAGCGGTCAGAATCCGCATGAGTCGATGACGGAATTAGCCGGCTACCGAACAGAGGCCGCTCAGCGAATCCATTGATTCGGTGAACGCGATACGCGCTTGCGAGGTCATTCGTCGAATTCGCGCGCTGGAGCGCGTTGGGGTGGTCAAATCCTTTGTCGCGCAACACATATCTGAATCGCCGCCGGCCGCTGAACATTTTTCGAGGCAACCGGTGCGCGATTTTGCTGTATCGAATGGGCTTCGGCGATAGAGTCAGCAACCGGAACCGGTCCCGCAGCTACGGAGGTGCCGATGGCCAGCAAAGCTGTCGTGGTCGACGGCGTTGCTGGAACTCCCATGCAGTTCCGGAACTCGATGAATTTGCCTGATGACTTCTCCCGATGGGTTTTGCCAGGCGTCGCCCACGAGGACAAAGCCCCACCTGCGCAACACGTCCGACGACGAAGGGACCTTTCATGAGCACAGCAGCCGAGCGTGCGGCTCAACTGGATCTCGTGGCCCGACTGAAGTCGGCCTATCCCGAGCTGCCGGATGCGCCAACCCCCGATCTGCTGGACCACGAGCGCATCACCGCGTACTTGAAGCCCGTCCATGACGTCGGCGGTGAGCCCGATGCGCCGATGAAGTACGAGAACAAGCAGTACGAACTCTGGGAACACATGACCTACGTGATCTGCGAGGTCCTCGCCTGGCGCGGAATCTGGTTGTCGGAAGAACGCCGAAGGATCGGCAACGTCGACGTCGGTCGGGCCGAGTACCTGGGGCTGCCCTACTACGGCCGCTGGCTGCTGGCCGTCGCCCGTGTCCTCGTCGAGAAACACCACATCGGGCTCACGGAGTTGAGTGAACGGATGGCCGAGGTCAAGGCGCGCTACGAAGGCGGACTCGACGGCAAGAAGTTGGAGGCCAACCCTAAGTCAGAAGGCGACGGGTCTCAGGTCAAGCGCAATGAACACCACAAGCGGGCAGTGGGCAAGGGCGATCCGCAGGTATACGCCGGCCAGGCTGGCACGCCGAAGTTCAAGGTCGGCGACGCGGTGGTGGTGCGCGAGCTTCCGGTGATCTTCTATACCCGCACCCCCGAATACGTCCGCGGCGCAAGTGGAGAAATCGCAGCGGTCGCATATGAAAGCCCGGCTGCGGAGGACGAGACCTGGGATCGTCCCGCAACACCGGAGTGGTTCTACGTCGTTCGGTTCAACATGTCCCAACTGTGGCACGGGTACACCGGAACAACCGACGACGTCGTCCAAACCGAGATTCCCGAACACTGGCTGGAAGCCGCCAAATAAGCTGCCCCGAAAGGAATTTGCATGGCTGGTCACGATCACGATCACGATCGCACCGTCAAGCCGATGGTCGACGAGATCACCGACTTCGAAGTCCTCGAGATCGCGCTGCGTGAGTTGTGCATCGAGAAGGGCATCTTCACCGCCGAGGAGCACCGGCGATTCACCGAATTCGCCGAGCAGATCGGCCCAACGCCCGCGGCACGCCTGGTGGCCAGGGCGTGGCTGGATCCGGAGTTCAAGAAACTTGCTCTTGCCGAACCGATGACGGCCAGCAAGGAGGTCGGTGTCGACTGGATGGAGCCGACGGGATTCGGGACGCCCAGCGACTTCACCGCGTTCCAGATTCTCGCCAACACGCCCACCGTCCACAACGTGATCGTCTGTGCGTTGTGCTCGTGCTATCCGCGACCGATCCTCGGCAACTCGCCCGAGTGGTATCGCACGCCCAACTATCGCCGGCGCATGGTCCGCTGGCCACGCCAGGTGCTCGCAGAGTTCGGCCTCTACCTACCTGACGAAATCTCCATCCACGTACAGGATTCCAATCAAAAGCATCGCTTCATGGTGATGCCAATGCAGCCCGAGGGCACAGAAGACTGGACAGAAGACCAGCTCGTGGAAATCATCACGCGCGATTGCCTGATCGGTGTCGCGTTGCCGAAAGCCGGCGTGACCAACAATGTCATCACCGATACCCGCCCGGCCGTTCACCCAGGGACCGCAGGATGAGCGACCGCATCGACGCCCTACACGAGATTGCCGAGCGAAACCAGGTCTGGCCGGTGATGGCCGCCAAGTACGGTGTCGAGAATCCTGTGCCGCCATGGAAGACGAGTCTGGACGGCCTGTGCGACGCGCTCGATCACGCGAGTTGCGATGCCAGCGTCCCGAACTTCAAAGAGCGGCGCGACGAGGAAGACGTGTTGTCGGCAACCGTCTACTCGAACCTGCCCTATCCGGAGAACCAGCTGGTCTCGCTGGCCCACTCGCTGGTCGCTCGCGGCATCATCGACGAGAACGAACTGAGGCAGCGGCTCACCAGCATCCGAGCGCGGCTGGAGGCCTGAGGCGAGTCGGCTAAGTTCGGCTCGTGGAAAAAGTCATCATCACGCTTCGGGCACCCGATTCGGATGAATCGTGGTGCACCCGGATCCGCGACGACGTCGCTGCCGGCCTACTCGATCTGGAGCTGCCGGGTCTCGCAGTCAACGTCCGTGACGACATCGTGCGCGACTCTCTGATGACATTGACCACGCTGGACCCGCCGGTGGTTGCCGTGGTCAGCGTGTGGACCCAGCAGTCGTACGGCGATCAGGTTCGCGCGGCAATAGGGCTGCTGGGTAAGGAGTGCGCCGACGTGGCCGCGTACCTGGTCACCGAGTCCGTGCCGCTACCACCGCCGGACACAGCGTCGGGGGACCGCACCCCTGGATTGGCCAACGTAGCGCTGCTGCGCAGGCCCGACGACCTGGACGAGGCGACGTGGCGGACGCGCTGGCACATCGACCACACACCGGTGGCCATCGCAACCCAGTCGACTTTCGGGTACATCCAGAACGCCGTGGTGCGCGCATTGACGCCAGACGCGCCTGTCATTGCCGCGATCGTCGAGGAGCTGTTTCCCGAAGAGGCGATATCCGACCTGCACGCGTTCTTCGGTGCCGCCGACGACGACGACCTGCGCGACCGCATGGAACGCATGATCGCCAGCACCGCCGCGTTCGGCGCGAATCGCGATGTCGACACCGTGCCGACGAGCCGGTACGTATTCCGAACACCCTTCACCGTACGGTGATCCGATGACCGTGACTCTGCAGACCAGCGACGACAACCGGGTGCGCACCCTCACGCTCAATCGGCCCGATGTCCTCAACGCGTTCAACGAGGAGCTCTACAACGCGACGGCGGTGGCGCTTCGAGACGCGGCCACCGATACGGAGGTGGCCGTGGTGCTGTTGACCGGCGCAGGCCGGGCATTCAGCGCGGGCAACGACCTCGTCGAGATGCAAAGGCGCATTACCGATCCCGCGTTCAATGAGCAGGGCAGTCACTTCTCCGACATGATCGAGGCCCTCGCCGACCTTCCGAAACCACTGATCTGCGCCGTGAACGGCGTCGGGGTCGGAATCGGCGCGACGCTTCTCGGCTACGCAGACCTGGTGTTCATGTCATCCACGGCGCGGTTGAAGACACCGTTCACCAGCCTGGGCGTCGCGCCCGAGGCGGCGTCGTCGTACCTGCTGCCGCGATTGATGGGTAGGCAGAACGCGGCATGGCTGTTGTTGTCATCGGAGTGGGTCGACGCGGCCGAAGCTCACCGCATGGGTCTGGCATGGAAGGTGTGTGAACCCGACGACCTCATGACCGAGGCCCGTCGGCACGCCGAAATCCTTGCCTCCCGGCCAATTCCGAGCCTGATGGCGGTGAAGCAGACCATTGTGGAGCCGACCCGCGCCGAGATCGCCGCGGCGACGGCCAGAGAAATCGAACACTTCACCGTATTGCTCGGCGCTGCGGCCAACGCCGATGCCCTTGCCGAGTTCACCGGCCGGCGCGGCGCCGACGGGTAGCCGACCCGTTTTGACGTCGGATCCCGCCCCGCCAACGTGACGCGAATCGCTTGGGTCGACAGGGCCAAGGGCATTGCCATTCTGTTGGTTGTGCTCCATCACGCCATCCAGTTCTCCGCCTACGAACAGTGGGCAAGTGAGACGGCCATTTCCGTGAACTGGATGCTGCAGACGTTCCGGATGCCTCTCTTCTTCGCGATGTCGGGCCTGTTCTTTCGGCACGCTGCGTCCCGGTCCTGGCGATGGCTGCTGGTCAACCGGGTGCTGCCGTTCCTCTATCTCTATGGGATTTGGACCGCCTTATGGAACGCCGCTTTCGAACTGACACCCGTCGAGGGGATCAACTTCGGGCTGCGTCACGTGCCTGCGCTGTTCACCGATCCGGGCGTGGGCCCGTGGTACATCTTGGCGCTGGCGATGTACTTCCTTGCAGCAAAGGTACTTTCACCTCTGCCGGTCTGGGTTCAGCTGACGATCGTGGCTGCCCTGGCGGTCCCCGTGGCCACCCGGCTCATCTCGATGGGCTGGGCGTGGGAGTACATCACCATGTACGGCCTCGCCTTCTTTGCCGGCATGCACGGGCAACGCATACTGATGGCGCTTGCTGACCGAACGACGGCGGTGAGCGTTGCGGCCGCAGCCGGAATCTGGGCGGTCGGTACGGCGGCCGCAGCCATCGGCGGCTGGCCGATGTTCATTCCGCTGTGTGCGGCCGGCATCGCGCTTGGCGTCACCCTCGCCGCCTACCTGCACCGTGCCAGGATTCTTAGCTGGTTCGGCACCAGAACGCTGCCGATATATCTGTTGCACATGCCGCTGATCGCCGCCGTCTATTCGATTCCCGGCATCCGGTCGCTGCCGGCCTCAACGCTGGTCGGAGCCGGAGTCGTGTTGTGCACGTGGATATTCGCTGTGGTCGCCTCCATCGGCTTGTGGCGCATCGGCCGGATCATCCCTGGCCTCTTCACCGCGCCGTGGCCCGGCGACGGCAATGCGACGCGGACTCGGCGCCAGCCGCCCACCGTCGATGCCGTGAATCCCTGACGCCACCGACGCAGGTTACGCTTTTCGGATATTGGCGGGGGCCGCGTTTCACAGAGATCGCGAGGGTCATCATGCAACGTCCCGAGGCAGATGAGATAGCCGGTCTGCTCGAGCCGATCGTGCGGCAGAGAATTCCTGGCGCAGCCGAGGCGCGAATCGCAAACTGGCGTTCGGCCGACGGTGGCCTGTCGACGGAAACGTACCTGTTCGATCTGCTGTCCGGCGAAAAGGGGAGCCCGACAACGCTGAAAGAGTTGGTGTTTCGCCGGCCGCCGGCCGTCAGCCTGTTTCCGGACTACGACCTGCTGCGACAGGTCCTGGTGATGAACCGGCTGCAGAATTCGCCTATCACAGTTCCGACCGTGTGCTGGCTGGACCGCGGTGACCAGCAGTTGGGCACCCCGTACTTCGTCATGGAACAGCTGCAGACGGTGGGCAGCCCGGGCGACTTCCCGTCGTACCACTGTCAGGGCATGTACTTCGACGCCACCCCCGAGCAGCGGGCCACCATGTGGTGGGGCTGCGTGCAGGCGATCGCCGACGTCCACGCACTTGACTGGCGACGCCTTGGCCTGGATCGGCTGCTGATGCCGGAGCGCGGCGCGCATCCGCTTGAACAAGTTGTCAATTACTACTCCGACATGCTGCTGTGGGTTTCGTCTGGCAACCCTCGTCCCGAGCTATCCGCGGCCACAAAGTGGTTGCGAGACAACCTTTATGCTCCCGAGCACCTGGTCCTGTGCTGGGGCGACAGCAGGCTGTCCAACATTCTGTACGGGGATGAGTTCGAGGTCGTCGCGGTGCTCGACTGGGAGCTCGCCTACATCGGCGACCATGAAGCCGACCTCGCCTGGCTGCTCTTCAGCGACTGGGCATGCTCGGAATACCAGGGGCACCCTCGCCTCGACGGCACACCGAGCCGCGAGGAAACCATCGCGCGCTACGAGCGGTTGTCGGGCAAGCCAGTGACGAACCTGCGCTACAACGAAGTGCTCGCTGCCGTAGAGATGGCCCTTCCGGTCTCGCGGCTGGCGGCCAGGTTCCGCGACGATGGCCTGCTCACCGAGGACTTCGATCTGATCGGCTTCTGCGTGGACCGGATCGGCCAGCTGCTCGGCTAGGAACTCAGACTGCGCGACGGGCAGCCGTTGACCTCATGATGGGCGGCGATGATCGCCCGCAATGTGCGGCGGCATCGACCACAGTCGCCACCGGCGCCACACGCCTCCGCGATCTGCTTGGAGGTGGTCGCACCGTTGGCCACGACCTCGTTGACGTCGTGGCTGGTGACACCGGTACACAGGCAGACAAACATCGCGGCCCCGTCAGCTCTGCTCGTCGACGGTCATCAGGTGGGCGAACTTGCCGACGAACTGGGTGGGATACGCGCCGAGACCTGCCTTGGACATCCACTCCGCGGCTGCGTCGGGATGCTCGATCCACTGTCGGGCGGCGACCTCGTCCTCTATCTCCTGCAGGATCATCACTTCCCGTCCGTCGTCGAGCGCCCGGTACACCCAGATCTTCCGGACACCGCCGCGCTTGAAGCGTTCGAGACCGTCGTGCACCTTGACCATCAGCGCCGACACGTCGTCCACTGCGGCCATCCCCCCGACGACCACCCGGCCCACGTGTTCCTCGGGCGACGGCTCGTACAGATCGATCTTCTCGACAACTTCACCGCCGAATATGGGCGGTATGTCGTCGGCTCCCGATATGTCGAACCATTCGAATATCGCCGGCGACCGCAAAACGTCGCGAACCGATCCGGCCTGCCGGATTCCAATGGTCACCAATACCCGCCGAGGTTCCCAAATAGACGTGTACAGAACGACGTGATGCGCACCAATAGCGGCCAGACCGTCGCGGTGTTTCTTGAGCCACTTCCACATCCGGTTCACATCGTCGACGCGGAAATCACACGCAAGAATAAGTGAGTGCAAATCGTACTCACTCATTGCTATTCCTGCCTGTCTGCTGCGGTCCGCCAACTGTTAGCGCAGTCTAACCTTACTTAGCGTAGGCAGTCCAGACTACCCACCTGATCTGCGCGCCTCCGGTCGCCACGAATCGACAGAAGAGACGAAAACACGCCTCGCTCAACCGATAAGGTGCGCTTTCGCGCGTCCGGGGTACTAGATTGGAAGTGCGCGGCAAACAGCGACGCTTGACCAGCCCTCAAGTTGCTTAGGAGCGATCATGCAAGGCGATCCGGACGTTCTGAAATTGCTCAACGAGCAGTTGACGAGCGAACTCACGGCCATCAATCAGTATTTCCTGCACTCGAAGATGCAGGCCAATTGGGGCTTCACGGAATTAGCGGAATACACCCGCAAAGAATCGTTCGAAGAAATGCAGCATGCGGAATCGATCACCGATCGCATCCTGATTCTGGATGGCCTGCCAAATTATCAGCGGCTGTTTTCACTGAGGGTCGGCCAAACGCTGCGCGAACAGTTCGAGGCCGACCTCGCGATCGAATACGAAGTCGTGGCGCGGCTGAAGCCCGGAATCATCATGTGCCGCAAGAAGGAAGACGCGACGAGCGCCAACCTGTTCGAGAAGATCCTGGCCGACGAAGAGGACCACATCGACTATCTGGAGACCCAGCTGCAGTTGATGGACAAGCTCGGCGAAGAGCTCTACTCCGCGCAGTGCGTCTCCCGCCCTCCGACCTCCCTGTAGTCGCCGCAGCCGTTTCCCGCTCGCCATAGCGGCAACCCTTCCGTGGCGCTGTAACTTTCATAGCTTGTCTAACGATATGGCTAGAGAGTTTTCGGCATCCGATGGAAAGGTTGGTATGACGAGCCCAGCAGCCACGGCCACTGCCGCGGATCCAGAGTCCAGCAGTGCGCTGATCAGTCCGCAGCGCCGCAACTTCATCTTCGTTGCGGTGCTGCTCGGCATGCTGTTGGCCGCGTTGGACCAGACCATCGTTGCGACCGCGCTGCCGACGGTGGTCGCCGATCTCGGCGGCGCCGGGCACCAATCCTGGGTGGTGACGAGCTATCTACTGGCCTCGACGATCGCCACCGCGATCGTCGGCAAGCTCGGTGACCTGTTCGGCCGCAAGCTGATCTTCGGGGCGGCTGTGCTGTCCTTCTTGGTCGGCTCGGTGCTGTGCGGGTTGTCGGGCTCGATGACCATGCTGGTGGCGTCGCGCGCGCTGCAGGGCATCGGGGGCGGTGCGATCATGGTGACGGCCACGGCGCTGATCGGTGAAGTCATCCCGCTGCGTGACCGTGGCCGCTATCAAGGCGCGTTGGGCGCGGTGTTCGGTGTCACGACGGTGGTCGGGCCGCTGCTGGGTGGTTTCTTCACCGATCACCTGAGTTGGCGGTGGGCGTTCTGGATCAACGTGCCGGTGGCGGTGGTCGTGTTCTTCGTCGCGGCAGCCGCGATTCCGGCCCTCGGCAAGTCCACCACCCGCCCCGTCATCGACTACACCGGCATCGTGTTCATCGCGCTGGGCGCCTCCGGCCTCACGCTGGCCACCAGCTGGGGTGGCAGCACCTATCCGTGGAGCTCGCCGGTCATCATCGGACTCTTCGTAGGATCGGCGCTAGCGCTCGCGGCCTTCGTGTGGGTGGAAAGCCGTGCCGCGGAACCGATTCTGCCTATCCGGTTGTTCCGCAGCCCCGTGTTCACGGTGTGCTGCGTGCTCTCCTTCATCGTCGGGTTCGCTATGCTCGGCGCACTGACGTTCCTGCCCACATTCATGCAATTTGTGGACGGGGTGTCGGCGACCGTATCCGGCCTGCGGACCCTGCCGATGGTGGCCGGCCTACTGCTGACATCGATGGGCAGCGGTGTCATCGTGAGCCGCACCGGACGGTACAAGATCTTCCCGCTCGTCGGCACCGCGGTGATGACCGTCGGATTCTTGTTGCTGTCGCGGATGAGCGCCGAGACACCTGTGCTGCTGCAGTCGTTGTACCTGTTCATCCTTGGCACCGGCATCGGCATGTGCATGCAGGTGCTCATCTTGATCGTGCAGAACACATCGAACTTTGACGATCTGGGCGTCGCGACATCTGGCGTGACATTCTTCCGTACCATCGGAAGCTCTTTCGGCGCAGCGATATTCGGCTCGCTGTTCGCGAACTTCCTCGGCGACCGCATCGGACCCGCCCTGGCTGCCAGCGGCGCGCCGCCAGAAGCCGCGCAGTCCCCACAGGCGTTGCATCAGCTACCGGCCGACGTCGCCATCCCGATCGTCAACGCCTACGCCGACTCGCTCGGACTGGTGTTCCTGTGTGCGGCACCTGTGGCGTTCGTCGGATTCGTGGTGGCATGGACCCTCAAGGAGATTCCGCTGCGCGAGATGGAAACCGTCGCTGTCGATCTCGGTGACGGGTTTGCGATGCCGAGCACGGAATCGCCGGAGAAAATGCTGGAGATCGCCATCGGCCGGATGCTGCGCCAGTCGCCCGAGATCCGGCTGCGCAACATCTGCGAAAAGCCCGACTGCAACCTCGACATCGCACGACTGTGGGCACTGATTCAGATCTACCGGCACAACCAGGTGTTCGGCTCCGCGCGACTGACCGAAATCGCCGACAGGCTGCGGGTCCCGTGCGAAGTGATCGAACCGACCTTCGACCGCCTCGTCGAATCCGGCTACGCACTGCGGACCGACGACCTGTTCTGGCTCACGCAGGCCGGCGCCCGGCAGGTCGACGTCGTGTCCGCGGCGCTGATCAATCGCATCGTGGACAAGCTGGCCGCCTCACCGACCTTCGACGGCCGCCCGGACCGCCTACAGGTGGAAGCGGCGCTGGAGCGCATCGCGCACCGGGTGCTGGTGCAGCGTGATTGGGACGAGGAGCCAGCCGAACTCGCTGCGGCGGGCCGGTGAGCTGCAGTTTCTTACACGTTTCTAGAACGCGTTCCACTTTTGTCGGACGCGGCGTACGATTCCGCCATGAGCCGAATTGGAGCCTTCGCCGACGATGACGCGGCAGGCTGGGTGCTGAAGTCACCGGAGATCGGGACCGCGATGGCGGGCTTCACGAACGCGGTTTACACGAAGGGCCGGTTGCCGCTTCGCGTGCGCGAGTTGGCCCGCATGGTGATCGCACTCGACAACGAATGTGTGGTCTGCCAGAACACCCGCGACTCCGACGGCATCGCGGCAGGCGTCGACGAAGATCTCTACGACCACGCCGCGGAATGGCGAACCTGGCCCGGCTACAGCGAGCAGGAACGCGTCGCTGCGGAGTTCGCCGAGCGGTTCGCCAGCGACCACACCGGCCTGCGCGACGACGAGGATTTCTGGGCGCGCTGCAAGGAGCAGTTCGACGACGAACTGCTGACGGACCTGGCGCTGTCCTGCGCCATGTGGCTGGGCATGGGCCGGATGCTGCGCACGCTCGACATCGGCCAAACCTGCAAGATCACGCTCTAATTCGCCCCAATTGAGCGGAGAATGGCTCCCGTGACTTCACGGGCAGCCAAACCGCTCGCCGCCGCGGCCATCGCCCAACTGGAGGCCGACGGAGTCGCCACCCTGATCGGCACGGTCGTCAACCCGGCCGGCCTCACGCACGCCAAAACCGTCCCGCTGCGCCGGATGGGAGCTTTCGCGGATCCCGGCCTCGGAGCCAGCTCGGTCTGGCACGTCTTCGCAGTCGACCAGGTTGGCACCGTCTTCGGCGACGCGATCGGCGTCGTTGGGGATCAGCGCATCCGCATCGACCTGACTGCGTTGCGCATCCTCGGCGACGGATTGGCTTGGGCGCCAGGCGCTTTCTTTAATCAGGACGGTTCACCGGACCCATACTGCACGCGCGGCGTGCTGCGCCGTATGGAGGAGCGGCTGTCCGATGCCGGCATCGACACGGTCGTGGGCCATGAGATGGAGTTCGTCCTCGTCGGGCCCGACGGCAGCCGGCTCCCTTCGCACATGTGGGCCCAGTACGGATTGGCCGGGGTCTTGGAGTTCGAGGGCTTCGTACGAGATGTCACCAACGCCGCCACCGGTTCCGGCGTCGCCATCGAGCAGTTCCATCCGGAGTACGGCATCAACCAGTTCGAGATCTCGCTGTCGCCACAGCCACCCGTCGCAGCCGCAGACCAGCTGGTGTTGATGCGCATCATCATCGGCCGGGTAGCACGGCAGTACGGTCTGCGCGTGAGTCTCTCTCCGGTGCCGTTTGCTGGAAGCGTCGGATCCGGTTCCCATCAACACTTTTCAATGTCACGAGGGGACACACCGCTGTTCTCCGACGGAACCGGTGTCGCCGGAATGACTCCGGAAGGGGAGTCTGCGGTTGCCGGTCTTCTCGCGGGCCTGCCGCAAGCGCAGGGCATCCTGTGCGGCTCGGTGGTGTCGGGACTGCGCATGCATCCAGGATTGTGGTCAGGTGCATATGTCTGCTGGGGCACCGAGAACCGCGAAGCCGCAGTGCGATACCTCATCGGTGGACCGAGCAACCCACACGGAGCCAATGTCGAGGTGAAAGTCATCGACCCGTCGGCCAATCCATATCTCGCCTCCGCCGCGATTCTCGGGCTTGCCCTCTACGGAATAGACCGCAAACTGCCGCTGCCTCCCGAAACAACCGTCGACCCGGCCACGTTGACCGACGAACAGCGCAGGCAGGCCCGCATGGCGCTGTTGTCGTCGAGCCAGTCCGAAGCGATCAGTGCGCTTGATGAATCCCCGTTGATGCGCGGCATTCTCGGGGACGAGGCGGTCGACGCCGTGGTGGCGGTTCGACGCTACGAGCACGAGAACTACGGGGACTTGCCGCCCGATGAGCTGGCCGAGAAGTTCCGGCTGGCCTGGAGCGTATGAGCTAGATATCAAGGTGGTCACGGCGGGCGCTTGACTCGCGAAACGTACGTTTTGCAGAGGAAGTGCGAGAAGAGCGCGACAAAACGTAGGTTTCGACGATCCACCGCCGTCGGCTTTGCCCACCACCCGGCCTATCAAACCTGCCAACGAATTAACGACTCAGGACATAGATATCAAGGTGATCACGGCGGGCGTGGCCAAGCCTGCTGGTGCTCGACCCGCTGCTAGCTTGCCGGTGACGACCTACCAGGAAGGCATGACCGGTGTTATCTCGCGAATGGCGGCGATGGGTGGTGGCCGCCGTGGCGGCGATGCTGCTGCCCGGCCTGATGGGCATCTCGGGACTGACCGCCACGGCAGCGGCGTACTCGCGGGAGGGCTTGCCGGTCGAGCAATTGGACGTGCCCTCACCGTCGATGGGCCGCAACATTCGCGTCCAGTTCCAGGGCGGTGGCCCGCATGCGGTGTACCTCCTCGACGGCCTGCGGGCCCAGGAAGACGCCAGCGGCTGGGACATCAACACCGCGGCGTTCGAGTGGTTCTATCAGTCCGGCTTGTCACTGGTGATGCCGGTTGGCGGACAGTCCAGCTTTTACACCGATTGGTATCAGCCGGCGGCCGGTAGCGCAGGCACCACCACATACAAGTGGGAGACGTTCCTGACCCAGGAGCTGCCGGCCTGGCTGGCCGCGAACAAGGGCATCGCACCGACGGGCAACGCGGTTGTCGGGTTGTCGATGTCCGGCGGCGCCGCCCTGACGCTGGCGACCTGGCATCCGACTCAGTTCATCTTCGCGGGCTCGCTGTCGGGTTACCTGAACCCGTCACACGGGTTGTGGCCTACGCTGATCGGCCTTTCCATGAAGGACGCCGGCGGCTACAACGCGACTCAAATGTGGGGGCCGACGAGCGATCCGGCATGGCGGCGCAACGACCCGATGGTCAACATTCCCACACTGGTGGCCAACAACACCGCCGTCTGGGTCTACTGCGGCAACGGCAGATCGTCGGACTTGGACACGCCTGGCGACTTCGGCGCCTTGTACAGCTCACAGTTCCTCGAGAACATCACGATCAGCACCAACAAGGAGTTCCAGCAGAAGTATCTCGCCGCTGGCGGGCGCAACGCGGTATTCAACTTCCCAGCCAACGGCACCCACAGCTGGGCGTACTGGGGTTCGCAGCTACAGGCGATGAAGCCCGACCTCCAACGCGTGCTTGGGGCGACGCCCCCCGCCTAGACCAGACCCGTCGCGTCGAAGACCCACGACATGTCGGCGTTCGCGAAGTCCTCCATCCAGGTGGGCGGGGCGTTATTCGCAAGAGCACCCATGTCCCAGTAGTCCTTCCACAACGTGATCTTGCCGTCCTGCACGCGGTGCACGGTGACGAACTGCAAGGTGGCAGATTCGCCTGTGGCCCAATGCCATTCCTCGTGATGCTCATACATGACGTCGGCACCGTTGGTGAGCATCAGTCCGGTGAAGTTCTCGTAGGACGCCAACGGCTCGAGTCCGATCTTGAGCCGCTTGACGATGTCTTCCGGACCGCGTGCCGCCGCCGTGGGACCGACCGGCATGTCGAGGTAGATGCAGTCCTCGGACAGGTAGGTCTTCAACGAGTCCCAGTCGCGGTCGGACAACGCCTTCCACATGGCCAGGACCGTTTCCTCAGCTGACACTTGCCAACTCGGCTTCAGGAGCGGAAAGAGCCGGGGCCTTGTGGGCGGCGCGCAGGAACCGTCCTGTGCGCTGTGTGCCGATGACGTCGGTCGCCTCACCGTCCAGGAATACCGCTCGGCCTCCGACGAACACCGCGGTCACGGTCTCGTCGTTGCGGTTGACCATGCGGGACAACCCGCCGTACTGGTCGACGGGATCCTCGGCGTAGGCGTCCAAGGAGGAGTCGAGCCGCGTGGGGTCGACGACGACGATGTCGGCGCGGTCGCCGATGCGCAAGTGCCCGGCGTCGATTCGGTACCAGTCGGCCAGTTCACCGGTGAGCCGGTGCACGGCGTGTTCGACGCTCATGAACGGCTTGCCCGCCTTCTCGGCGTCGTGGACGTGCCGCAGCAGGCGCAGCCCCATGTTGTAGAACGCCATGTTGCGAAGGTGCGCGCCCGCATCCGAGAAGCCCATCTGGACGCCGGGCTCGCGCGCCAGCTTCTTGAGCACTTCGGGACGGTGATTGGAAATGGTTGTGCGCCAGCGCAATGCCTTGCCGTGTTCGAGAACCAGATCCAGGAAGGCATCGACGGGATGTAAACCACCGCGGTCCCTGCCGACCTCACCGAATGACTTGCCGATCACCGACGCGTCGGGACAGTCGACGATGTCTGCGTCGAAGAAGTCGCGATGCCAGACCCGCACTCCGAACTTGCTCTCGTACTGCTTGCGGAACTGACGGCGGTACGCCTCGTCGCGCAGCATCTCGTCGCGTTCCATCTCGTCACGTAGATGTAGCGCAGCGGCGCCGGCGCCGAACTCCTCGAAGATGACCAGGTCGATGCCGTCGGCGTAGACCTCAAACGGAACCGGAAGGTGCTGCCACCGGAAGTTGCCACCAAGGCGGTTGATGAAGCGCGCAACCGGTCCCATCATCGTGATGGCGTATGGATTCGATTTGACGTCCGCGGCCGACAGCAGGCTGGTCTTCAGCGGATTGCGGAAGACCCCCAGCGATTGCACGACCTGGGAACCGAGGTTGAACGGGTTGCCGATATCGGGCCCGGACTGCAGGATCCTGCCCGCGCGTCGAAGCTTGGACTTCAGGCGCCGCAGTTCGCGGGGCTTCGCATAGGTGGACGGCAGGGTTCGCGATCGGCAGACCTCACCGTCGAGCTTGTCGAAAAGCAATTGCTGCGAGGACATTCCGACGAAGCCCGCCTTCAGCGCCTCGTCAAGCCACTTCTCCATCTGGGCTTGCTCGGTTCTGGTCGGACGTTGGCGCTTCTGGGTTGCGCGGTCCAAGCCCATGGTTGCGGCGCGCATATCCGAATGGCCGATGAACGCCGCGACGTTGGGCCCGAGCGGACGGGCCTCGAGCGCCTGGATGTACTCCTCGCAGTTGGTCCACGTCTTGTGCTCGTCGACGGCGCCGATGACATGCTCGCGCGGGATGGCCTCGACGCGGCCGAAGATGTCGCCTGCATCCACGCCGCCGATGTGGATGGTCGACAGCGAGCAGGATCCGAGCATGACGGTGGTGACGCCGTGGCGCAGCGATTCCGACAGCGACGGCCCGCCCAGCACCTCGACGTCGTAGTGCGTGTGGATGTCGATCATGCCCGGTAACACCCACTTGCCCGTCGCGTCGACCACCTGTGGGCAGTCGGTGTCGTCGAGGTCGTGCGGCGTGATCGCGACGACGTGGCCGTCGCGGATGCCGAGGTTGCGTACTGCCGACGGGGCGCCGGTGCCGTCGAACCAGCGGCCGTTGCGGATGATCGTGTCGTAGCTCACCAAGTCATAGAACAGTCCGCTGTCGCGGGTGTCAACGAAATCGGTGAACAGATTTGAAAAAATGTCTACTCACAAGTCTGACCTGGGGCTAGGTTCACACCCAGCCGTCGGGTTGGCGGCCGTCGAGGTCGGTGAAGCCGTATTCGCGCGCCAGTTCCGCGGAGGTCACCGAACGCTGATTCCACCGCGAACGGCTCGCGTCGGCGGCGATCGCGGCGACTCCGCGGCCGACGTATCGCGGCGTCTCGGAATCGGCGAACGCCGGCGGCGCGGTGGGACCGTCTGACCGGCCGGGGTCCATCGCGGTCTGCCAGTTGTCCTCCGTGACGCCCCAGTTGTCGAGCATCATCTCCGAGCGCAGCCACCCCGGTGTCACCGCGACGGCAGTGGCACCGAATGCCTCGAGCTCGTGCCCATGGCTGTAGGCGAGCCTGTTCACTGCGACCTTGGACAGGTCGTAGAACACCGAAATGCGGTACGTGGAGTCGTTGTATTCCTTTGTCCCGTCTGTCACTTCGACGAGAAGACCGCCGGGGCGCGTGACGAGCAGTGGCAGCAGACAGTGCGAAGTGATCAGATGGGTGTCGATCCCGAGTCGCAGAATTCGCAGGCCGTCCTCGAGGTTGTGCTCCCAGATCGGCCTGTTCCACGTCGGCGGGTGGCCCTTGAGGACCTCGGCTCCCCAAATGTCGTTGACGAGGATGTCGATGGCGCCGTGCTCTTTTCGGATGCGGTCGGCCAACTTCTGCACTTGCGAGATGTCGAGATGGTCCACCTGAATGGGGATGCCAGTCCCTCCGAGTTGGGTGACCAGTTCGGCTGTCTCCTCGATGGTCTCCGGACGGTCGTAGTCGGACTGCGCGTTACCCGAGACGCTGCTGCGGCCGGTACAGATCACCGTCGCACCAGCCTCGCCGAGGGCGGTTGCAATGCCCCGTCCGGCGCCACGGGTGGCACCAGCCACCACAGCGACGCGGCCGCGCAAGGTGTCTGGGTCCGGTGTCCATTCCATTGGGGGAGTATTGCGTGCCAGCGCGAATCCCAACGCCGAATCTTCCACGCGGGCGCATACTCGCGAGGGTGACACCGTTACAGCGCTACATCGCCGAAGAAATCGCAACCGATCACGTCGACGGCCTGCTGTCCAGACGCGAAGCCCTGCGCCGGCTGGCACTGCTCGGCATTGGCACGGCGGCGGCCACCGCTCTGATCGCCGCATGCGCCGACGACAAACCCACCGCAGAAGCACCCGTGACGTCCAGTGAGCCGGCCACCGTCAGTGCTCCGCCGCCAGGCTCGCAGAGCGCACTGCCCACGTCGCCGATCACTTGGGCCGGCCCGCGAGGAGAGCTGCAGGCGGCATGGGCCGAGGCGCCCGATGCGCGCGGCGGGGTGCTGGTCATCCACGAGAACAAGGGTCTCAACGACTGGACCCGGTCGGTGGCGGGCCGATTCGCAGGCATCGGATACTCGGCGCTGGCCATCGACCTGCTGTCGGGCCAGGGCGGGACGGCAAAGTTCGCCGACCCCGCCGAAGCCACCGCGGCGTTGGGCAAGATCCCGCCCGAGGAATCCGTGGCCAACCTCAAATCGGGCATCGCCGAGTTGCAGCGACGTGTGCCGGGGAAGAAGGTCGCGGCCGTCGGGTTCTGCATGGGCGGCGGCTTCGTCTGGCAACTGCTCGCGGCAGGCAGCCCTGAGCTGGCCGCCGCGGTGCCGTTCTACGGGCCAACGCCGGACAACCCTGACTTCGCCGGATCGAAAGATGTTGCGGTACTTGGCTTTTATGGGTCGCTCGACCAACGCGTCAACGCGACTGAGCCGGTGGCGCGGGCGGCGCTCGAAAAGGCAGGACTGGTCCACGAACTCGTCACCGAGCCCGACGCCAACCACGCGTTCTTCAACGACACCAACGCGGAGCGCTACAACGCCACAGCAGCGGACGACGCCTGGCGCCGTGTGCAGGACTGGTTCACCCGATACGTCGGCTAATCCCTCGCCAGGCTGTCACGCTGAACTCGTTCTTCTCCGGATCCGTCAGCACAGCCGATCCATCGTCACGCTGATTCACCGCGGCGCCGTACGTCTCGAGGCGGGCTAGTTCTGCTCCGACGTTGCCGTCGGCGACCGGCGAAAGATCAAGGCGCACCCGGTTCGGTAACGCCTTGGGTTCCGATACCCGGACGAACTCGAGCCAGAAGCCTGATTCCCGGCGGACGGTCGCGTACTCCGGATGCTCGCGGGTCATCGGCAGCCCGGTCGCGTGCGACCAGAACGCCGCGAGAGCCGGCGGGTCCAGAGCGTCAACCACCAACGCGGCAACCGAACCGCACGCCATGTACTCCTCACGGGGTTCGAGCACACAGAATTCGTTGCCCTCCGGATCGGCGAGCACCACCCACGGCACCGCACCCTGGCCGATGTCCACCGGCGCAGCACCAAGCGCCCTGGCACGATGAACCAGCTCGGCCTGGTGGTCCGGCGACGTCGACGACAGATCGAAGTGCAGGCGGTTCTTGCCGGGGTTGGGGTCGACAGCGTCAACGAGCACCAAGTCCACCTGCTCACCAAGGGATACCGCGACACCGCGGTTCTGCTCCGTGCTGGAGCGCCCAAGCAGCTCCGACCAGAACCGGCCCAGCGCGACAGGATCGGCTGAATCCATCACCACGCCGCGCAGCTCAAGTGCCATCGATCGACACTAGCGCCGTATTCACGGTCTGTTCAGACACCGGTTCACGGCGCGTTGTTGACCGCACACGCGTCCCGTCCACATTCAGCCCATGCGGGTTGTTCAAGTCGCTAACTTCTACGGCCCGCGTTCGGGGGGCCTGCGTACTGCGATAGATCGCCTTGGCGCGGAATACTGTGCCCGAGGACACGAAGTCTTCCTCGTCGTTCCTGGCCGGTTCTCCGAGTGGCACCAGCTACCGACGGGAGTTGTGCGTATCTCTTTGCCCGCCAGGCTGATTCCGTTCACCGGTGGTTATCGCGCGGTGTTGCCGGGACCGGTGACCTCGTTGCTCGAGCAACTCGCACCGGACGCGCTCGAGGTGTCGGACCGGTTGACGCTGCGCTCTCTTGGCGGCTGGGGCAGGCGGCACGGTGTTTCCACCGTGATGATCTCTCACGAACGACTCGATCGCCTTGTCGGCCAGGTACTTCCCGCTCGCGCGGCACGGTCCGTCGCCAACGTGGCCAACCGTCGGACAGCGGCCAGCTACGACGCCGTGGTCTGCACCACCGCGTTCGCTCGTGAGGAGTTCGACCGGATACACGCCCCCAACGTGGTCACGGTGCCGCTGGGGGTCGATTTGGACCAGTTCCATCCGCGCCGCCATTCGCCACTGGCGCGGCAGCAATGGGCACGGCCTGACCAGACCCTGCTGGTGCACTGCGGCCGACTGTCCGTGGAGAAGCACGCGCACCGCAGCATCGATACTGTTGCCGCGCTGCAGGATTCCGGAATCGATGCCCGGCTCGTCGTTGTCGGGGAGGGTCCACTGCGGGCCCGGCTGGAACGCCAGGCGGCCCGTCTGCCTGTCGACTTCACGGGCTACATCGGCTGCCGCGACACCGTAGCCACCATCCTGGCGACCGCCGATGTCGCCCTCGCGCCAGGTCCGCATGAAACATTCGGGCTGGCGGCACTCGAAGCATTGGCCTGCGGCACACCGGCAGTGGTGTCGCGCACGTCGGCGCTCGCCGAAATCCTCACCAATGACAGCGGAGCCGCGGCCGACAACGACGCCGACGCGATCGCCCGCGCCGTGACAGCCATCATCAGCAAGCCGGAAGTGCTGCGCCGCAATAGCGCGCGCCTACGCGCCGAACAATTCACCTGGCCGCGTGCGGCCACGGGCATGCTCGACGCGCTTGGCGCAAGCTAGACCGCGACGGGCTACGTTGTCCGGATGGGTGGCACCATGTCCGGCCCAGCCGACACCGAGCGCGCGAGAAGCCTGTGGTTCGCCATCCTTCTGACCCTCGCCAATGGATTCCTGGACGCCCACACCTATCTGACGCGCGGCGGTGTCTTCGCCAATGTCCAGACCGCCAACGTGATCTTCTTCGCCATCGACGGTTCGGAGGGCAAATGGGCGGCGGCGCTGGCTCACCTCTGGCCGTTGCTTGCCTTCATTGGCGGAGTTGCGCTGGCGTCACATATCAAGTCCGGCGGTATCGAACGCTTCGTGATGCATCCGTTGCGCTGGACGATGGCCATCCAGGCCATTGCGCTCGGAATCATCGGATTCGTGCCCGCATCGGTACCTCATAGCTACGTCACGGTGCCGATCAGTTTTCTGGCGGCCATGCAGATCGGCCTGTTTCGCAATATCGGCGAACTCGTCTATCTGCCAGTCGCCACCACCGGCAACCTCATGCGATTCGTCGAAGCGGGTTATGACGGCTTCTTCGCGAGAAAGGCCGATGCCCGAGGGGCGTTCGCGGTGTACGGCTCGTTGACTCTCGCATTCGCGTCCGGCGCCTTCATCGGCGCAGTGGCCAGTCTGGCCTGGGGAGTGCACGCGATCTGGCTGCCCGCTGGATTTCTCGCTGTCACGCTGGTTCTGTTCATCATCGATGAGCGCCACCTGCGGTGATCTACTATCCAGGAATGGCCCGGTCGCTGGCGGTTCTCGCCGTAGCGTTGACGTTCGCCGCAACCACTGGTGTGGCCCAGGCCGAGCCCAGCCCGCCGAAGACGTGCTCCTACACGCTGTCACCGCCACACATTGTGCAAATCTCGGGGACCGACGTGGTCACGGCGACGTTGTCTCCGGCCAGTTGTGATGAGTCCACCGTCTACCTCTCGGCGGTATGCGTGCAGTTGCAGGGCAGCGATGGTGCCGAGCAATGCGACCAAGGGCAAGGGATCATCCCCGCTCAGGTCTACTACCAGCCGTACCGGCCTGGTGCGACCTACGTGGCGACCGGCAGAGGGTGCGCCGTGAAAGGCAATCCGCCGCAGCCGAGTTGTGACACGACCGGACCCGTCACCGCGACGCTGTAGTACTCAGGCCGGCGTGTGGCCGCCCGCCTACGGCTCCTTCTGAGTCCCGCAGATTGCGCGCATACTGCGAAACAGCAGATGCTTGAACCGATGCAGATCGATAATCGTGTTCCTCGGGGCGGCGTATTTGTGAGGGGAACAAGATGAAGAGAATCCATGTGCTCTTGGCGACGTTGTGCCTTGTCATGGCGGTCGCCGCGTGTGGCAGCGATACTCCAGAGGAACGTGGTACCGCGACGGCCACGTTGACCGGTAGCCCGACCACGACGGCGGCGGCGACCGGCACCACAGAAGCCACCAGCGCACCCGCGGAGGCCGGCGCCGCGACGATCACCATGGCGAATATGAGCTTCGGCGAACCCGTCACGGTGGCGCCCGGCGCGCAGATCACCATCAAGAACGACGATTCCGCCGAGCACTCGGTGACGTCGGAGACCGCCGGCCAGTTCGACGTTCACGTCGACGGCAATCAGCAGGGCACCTTGACCGCGCCGACCGAACCGGGCGAGTACGCCTTTTACTGCATCTATCACCCGTCGATGAAGGGCACGCTGATCGTCAAGTAACGGAGAACCGTTCCCACGCCGATTGGCGCGTCATGCCCAGTGCCGCGCCAATGCGCGCCCACGAGATGCCGCGGTCCCGCAGTTCGTGGACGCGATCGCGGAGTCCCGCCTCGATGTTGGCCGCCGACGCGGCTATGAACGGGATGCGTTGCAGCAGTTCGTCATCCGTTAGCGATGCCCATTCAGGAAGCGAGGGCGGCTTGGCTTCGGTCTCGCGGTCGAGGATCTCCTGGCACAGGCCGACACATCCGTTGCAGATGTAAATGCCTGGCCCCGCGATCAGCTTGGCGACCTCGGTGTGCCGTCGGCCGCAGAACGTGCATCGCAATTCCGCGATTGTGGTTGCCATCCGGCCCTCCTGAGTTGTCAGGATACGCCTGACACGCCCGCCAAACGAGCGGGTTCCGGTTTAGACATCAGGCGCCAGGGGCATCCCGCCTAATTAGCGGATTCGTCAACCGCCGTTGACCGAACGCCCGAAGGAGCCGACATGGACAACACCATGACCTGGATCATCGTCGCCGTTGTGGCGATTGTCGTCATCGCCGTTGTGGCACTAGTCGCGCGGAACGCCCGCAACCGGCGCCGCCACGTGCAGGCTGAGCGCATTCGCGAAGAGGTCGGTCAGGAGACTCCGCGGGTCGAGAGGCGAGAGGCGTTCGTCGAGGAGACCCAGGCCAAGGCGCGCGCCGCCAAGGCCGAGGCCGAGGCGAAGGCCGCCGAGGCGGCCCGGCTGGAGCAGACCGCCGCCACCCATCGCGACGCGGCGACCACCTCACGCGAAGAACTCGACGCCCGGCGCGAGCACGCCGACACTTTGGACCCAAAGCGCAGCGACGTCCAGGGCCCAAAGGATGCCGAGACCCCGCAGATGCAGCCCGGCACAACCGCACAGGAACGCGCGCGGCACGAGCAACGCCGTTCGTGACCTATGACGGCAACGCGCCGGTGGTGCTGTTCGACGTCGACGGCACTCTCGTCGATTCGAACTATCTGCACGTCCACGCCTGGTACCGCGCATTCACCGACGTCGGGCTGAGCATCGAGGCGTGGCGTATTCACCGGTCGATCGGGATGGACGGTTCCACGCTCGTCGCGTCGCTGGCTGAAAGCGCCGATGACGACACCCGAACGCGCGCCAAGGATCTACATTCGCGCTACTACAAAGAGACGGCGTCCCTGCTGCGCCCATTGCCCGGTGCCCGGGAGCTGTTGGAGCGGGTGGAAGGTCTTGGCTTGCAAGTCGTTCTGGCGACATCGGCACCGGAGGACGAGCTGTCGATCCTGCGCGACGTGCTCGCGAGCGATGACCTGGTGTCGGCCGCGACCTCGTCAAAGGATGTGGACACCGCCAAACCGCAGCCGGACATCATCCAGGTCGCACTGGATCGTGCGGGCGTGGACGCCGCCCATGCCGTGTTCGTCGGTGACGCGGTGTGGGACGTCGAGGCGTGCGAGCGGGCCGGCGTCCCCACAATCGGCGTCCTCAGTGGTGGCGTCTCGCGCGATGAACTCGAAAAGGCGGGCGCGAAAGCGGTTTTCGCGAACGCGCAAGACCTGTACGAGCACATCGATGAAAGCCCCATCGCGGCTCTGGCCAACGCCATGCAGTCTCGGTAGTCAGCGCAACGGATACCGCAGTATCGCTCCGACACCGTCGGCCGGCGCGATGCGTTCGTCGGTGCGGACCAAGGTTGCTCCGGTCGATATCGCCACCATCGGCAGCGCCTCGTCGGCGCGCAGCGTCTGCGTCGCCGCAGTTCCCAACTCGGACAGCACGTTTGGATTTGGAGCGACGGTGGCGAGGTCATCACCGGCGACCACGGTGGCATCGCCGATCTCGCCGATGATCAACGTTTCGACCGCGCCGGCGCGCAACGCGGCGGTCACGCCCGCGAGACCTTCGGTCGGTCACCGCTCGATGTTCTTCTGCCGGGCTCCTTCGGCGGACCGCTGCGGGTCGCCATAGCCGGGCGTCTCCGCACCGGATGCCTTGTGCACCGGATATCCCTCGCCTTCGACGGTATCGGCGACCAGTGTGCCGTCGCGGTGAAGCGTGATGTCGCCGCCGGCGTGATCGACGACCACGACAACATAGGCAGGGTGGTCGACGCCGTGCTCGACGAGCGGGACGATGTAGGGCAACGGCGATACCCGCACGACAGGACTGGTTGGCCGGATCAGGTGCTCGATTTGCGGCTCCCAATGGGGTGCCCGCCCGCGGCAACGACAAACCGCCCTATGCGCCGATCAATTGCACGAGCAAGTGGCGCGCCAGCCAGTCCTCGAATCGGCGGGTGGACCAGCCCCGCACGCTCACGAGCCGGTGAAACAGGCAGGGGTCGATGGCCAGCCACACCACATCGACCGCCTCGTCAAGAGCGAGGTCGCCCCTCAAGGCATTGAGATCACGCAGGCGGTCGACGATCGTGCGGGCATCGTCGAGGCGGTGGCGCTGGCCCTGCTCCGCGAGGTCACGGGCTGCGGGGTCCATGCCGGCGGCGACCTCGAGCGTTTGGGCCAGACCGGCGGACCGCTCGGTGATGGCGACCATTTCGTGTGCACATCCCCGCAGCAGCGCGACGGGGTCGTCCTGTGCCAAGGCATCTCGCATTCCGTGACGATCCGCGACCGGCACCGGCCGATCGTCGCCGGCGACCGCCCAATCCAGCGCCAGCTTGAGCAGGTCGACTTTGCCGCCGACCGCCGTGAACACCGTCTTGCGGCTGACGCCCGCGGCTTCGGCGACCGCATCGATCGTGGTGGCCCCGTAGCCGTCCGCGACGAAAAGCCGAGATGCGGCGGCCACGATGGAGCGCCGGGTCGCCTGAGCCTGTGCGGTTCGTAGCTCCGAGCGGTAGTCGCGCTTGACAGAGGCCGGCATTCTAGGTAACTCTGAGTGTATTCATTACACTTAATACTACCTTAATTTGGAGCAATCGTGCGAACCGTCATCGTCGGAGCCGGCCCGACCGGTCTGTTCACCGCGGTTGCATTGGCGCGGCGCGGCCACCACGTATTCGTGGTCGACCGGGATGCGGGACCGCCTTCAGCGAGCGCCGGCGCGGCGTGGCAGCGAAGGGGCGTCATGCAGTTTCACCATGCCCACACATTCCGCAGGCAGGTCGTCGATGCGCTGAGAGCCGAAATGCCCGATGTGCTGGACGATCTGACCACCGGGGGAGCGGTCGTCGCATCGACGCCCGAGAATGGGCCCGTCGCGTTGTTGTGCCGACGGGAGGTCGTCGAGCGCGCGCTTCGCGATACGGCGAAGGCGCAGCACGGTGTCACGCTCGTCACCGGTCACGTCGACGGGTTCGTGCAGGACCGGGGCCGGACGGCCGGCGTCACGGTCGGTGGCCACACGGTCGTTGGCGACGTCGTCATCGACGCATCAGGCCGGGCCAGCAGATTCACTGGTGACGATCGCCCGCCGGCGGAAGGCGGTGACTGTGGCGCCGTCTATGTCACGCGGCAATACCGGCTGCACGACGGCGCGACAGTGGGGCCGGTCAATTCGCCGATCGGGCTGTCTTTAGGATTCGCCGGCTACTTCGCCATTGCGTTCATCCATGACGGCGGCGCCTTCTCGATCACATTCACGCACGACGGCAGCGACAAGCGGCTTCGCCTGCTCCGGCATCACGATGTGTTCGACGATGCTGTTCGCGCAATTCCGCGGCTGGTCGAATGGATCGAACCGTCACGGTCGCAACCGATTTCGGCGGCGCTGCCGGGCGGCAGGCTGTACAACTCCTACCGAAGTCCGGACGGCGGGCCTGCGATGCCCGGTTTGGTCGCGGTTGGTGACGCGGTGTGCACCACCACGCCGCTGGCCGGGCGCGGTGTGGCGCTGGGGTTGATGCAGGCCCGCGAGCTCGTCCGCCTGCTCGATCAGAATTCGAGCGATATCGATTCAGCGACAACGCAATTCGACGCGTGGTGCGAAGCCAACATTCGGCCGTGGTTCGAAGACCACCGCTACACCGACGCCGATCGGATGCGCCGGTGGTCCGGTGGGGACGTCGACCTGAGCCGCCGGCTGCCCTCTGACCTCATCGTCGCCGCGGCCGAGGCCGACCCGGCGCTGAAGAATATTGTCGGTCCGTACGCGACGATGGACGCACTGCCCGCCACCCTGGCTCCAGCCGAAACCCGTGCTCGCGCATTGTTCGCCGAGGGCTGGCGGCCTCCGGTTCCGGACGGGCCAACGCGCGACGAACTCAGCGCGGTGGTGTCCAGGACACGGGCAGCCGCTTGATGCCGTGGATGAAAGCCGAAAGCAGTCGCGACGGCTCTTCGGTGGCCTCGATGTCAGGTATCTGTCGGTGCAGTTCCTCGAAGGCGACGCTGATCTCGCGGCGGGCCAGGTTGGCGCCGAGGCAGAAATGCGCGCCGCCGCCCCCGAAACCCACATGCGGGTTAGGTGCGCGGCCGACGTCGAACATCCACGGGTTGGGAAATTTGTCCTCGTCGCGGTTGGCCGAGACGTACCACAGCGTCGCCTTGTCGCCGGCGGCCATCTTCGTTCCGCTCAGCTCGAGGTCCTCGGTGACCCGGCGCCGCATGTAGATCACGGGTGACGCCCACCGCACGATCTCTTCCACCGCGGTAGGCGCCAACTCGTCGTAGTTGGCCCACCACTTTGCGCGTTCGTCGGGATACCGCGTGAGTGCCAGCAGCCCGTGGCTGATCGCGTTGCGGGTGGTCTCGTTGCCTGCGACCACCAACAGGATGAAGAACGACGCGATTTCGGCCGATGTGAGCCGTTCACCGTCGACCTCGGCCTGGACCAGCGCGGTGGTCAGGTCGTCGCTCGGGTTGATCCGACGGTCCTCGGCCAGCGCCGTCGCGTACGCACCGATGTCCATCGCTATCTTCACGAATTCTTCGTAGTCGGTGGCGATGTCCTGGTCGCCGAAGCCGAGGATCACGTTGGTCCAGTGAAAAATGCGCTGATGGTCGTCCTCCGGGATGCCCATCATGTCGCAGATCACCTGTAGCGGTAGCAGGCCTGCCAGCTCGGTGACCGCCTCGCCCTTGCCGTCCGGATGCTTGGCGATCATCTCTTCGACGTTGCGGCGGGCGCGCTCTCGCACGGATGCCTCCGCGCGCGCCACCACCTTGGGCGTGAACGCCCTGCTGACGATGTTGCGCAACCGCAGGTGTCGCGGATCATCCATCACGATCATCGACCCGAAGTACTCCGACAGCTCCGGGTTGGAGTCGTTGATGACAATGCTGGGACTCGAACTGAACAGGTGTGGATGGCGGCTGGCATAGAAGACGTCATCATGGCGGGTCAGCGCCCAATGGCCGACGTGGTCGTCGGTGGCTGGCGATTCCAGCGCAGGGTGAAACGAGATCGGTGCCTCGCGGCGCAGCGCGGCGAAGGCCCCGTCGCGCAGGTCGTCGTCGAGGTTCCAGAATTTCCAAGAACCCAGGTCGACGTCGGACAGCGGCACGTCCGGGGGAGTAGCTCCATTGACTCGCGTCGCGATACCCACGCTGCCGAGGGTAGGCCGCCAGCGTGCCGAGCAGACGCAAAAGTCCCCAAAAGCCCGGCATTTCAGGTGCTTTTGCGTTCCCCAATCTGGCGATGTGGGCCCAGCTGGCCGGGCAAGCGTGGTAGCACCTTAAGGTGCGTAACCCACATGCCGGACAACCGTTTACAACGTCGGACGACGAGATCGCGCAGGCATTGCTCGACGTCAGCATCCCGACGTTGATGTTGTCGCTGGTCCACATGTCGGGGGATCCAAGCCTCATCCGCGGTGACCTCAAGCCCGCCGGCCTGTTCCTCAACGAGGTGCAGGGCTACATGTCCGAAGAGGACAAGGCGGCGGTCCGCAAGATCGCCCTCGAGGTGATCGCGGACTACCGCGACCGTGGCTGTCCTGAGCCGGAGCCGATCGGGGCGGAGCTGTTGCAGGAGATGATGCAGTGGCTGGTCTGCGAGCCGGTCCCGCCCGAATACGTGCCGATGCTTCTCGAGGAGATGGAACTCGACGGCCGAGATGCCAGGGCAGTGCGCGGCACCCCGGCCGACGAACTCCCGGTGGTGGTCATCGGCTGCGGGGAGTCGGGACTACTGGCCGGCATCCGACTGAAGGAAGCAGGCATACCGTTCACGATCGTCGAGAAGAACGCCGGCGTGGGCGGGACGTGGTGGCAGAACACCTATCCCGGGGCGCGGGTCGACGTGGGCAATCACTTCTACTGCTACAGCTTTGAGCCGACCGATCAGTGGACGCACTATTTCGCCGAGCAACCCGAGCTGCAGTCCTACTTCCAAGGTGTGCTGGACCGCCACGACATCGGCAGGCATGTGCTGTGGGAAACCGAAGTCACCGAGGCCGTCTGGGATGACGCCAGTGCCACCTGGACCATTCGGGCTCGTGACCGCGACGGCGAGCTGACGAATCTGACCGCGCGGGCGGTGATCAGCGCCGTCGGACAACTCAACCGGCCCAATCTGCCGACGATCGAGGGACGGGAAACCTTCACTGGACCGGCATTTCACTCCGCCGAGTGGGACCACTCGGTTGACCTGCGCGGTAAGCGGGTTGCGATGATCGGCGCGGGTGCCAGCGGCTTTCAGATCGCGCCGACAATCGCACCGGACGTCGAGCGCCTCACCGTCTTTCAGCGGACCGCCCAGTGGATGTTCCCGAACCCCAACTATCACGAAAAGGTCGGGCCCGGTGTGCAATGGGCGCTGCGGCATCTGCCGTTCTACGGCCGGTGGTACCGCTTCCTGCTGTTTTGGCCCGGCTGCGACAAGGGCCTTGCCGCCGCTTACGTCGACCCGGACTATCCGGACCAGCAGAAGGCCGTAAGCGAGATCAACGAGATCACGCGGATCATGTTCACCGAGTGGATCAGCAGCCACGTCGGCGACGACGCCGAGCTGCTGGCCAAGGTGGTGCCTGACTATCCCGCGACGGGCAAGCGCACCCTGCAAGACAACGGCAGCTGGCTGCGGACGCTGACCCGCGACAACGTCGAGTTGGTGCGCACCGGTATCGACCACATCGAATCCGATGCGGTGGTCACCGAGGACGGTGAACGCTACCCTGCCGACATCATCGTGTACGCCACCGGCTTTCAGGCCACCAAGATGCTGTGGCCGATGACGATTCGCGGCCGTGACAACGAAATACTGTCCGAGCGTTGGGGAGAGCGGCCGTCGGCGTACCTGGGCATCACCGTGCCTGGCTACCCGAACTTCTTCTGCATGTACGGCCCTGGCACGAACTTGGCAAGCGGGGGTAGTTTAATCTTCCATTCGGAGTGCCAAATGCGTTACATCACACAGTGTTTGGAGCTCCTCATCGCAGGCGAGCACAAGTCGATGGAGCCGACGGAGGAGACAACCGCGGACTGGCTCGACCGCACCCAGGCCGAGATGCGCAAGATGGTGTGGTCACAACCTTCGATCAAGCACTCGTTCTACAAGAACAAGTTCGGTGAGGTATACGGCCTGTCCCCGTGGCGGCTTGTCGACTACTGGACGTGGACGCGCGAGCCGAATCCGGATGACTTCGTATTCCGTTAGGCCAGTTGCCAATTCATGTTCTTGGCGAACGTGCGGCCGTCGTCGGAAAGCGTGCCCAACTCGTGGCAGCGCTGCACGTAACCCTGCACCATCACCAGGAAGTTCATCGGGTTGTAGGCATCCTCTTCGTAGCTCCACTTGCCATCGCCCGCGTACTCGAGCACGGTGATCACCGCTGCCCCGTGCACACTTCCGTCGCCCGGATTCTTCATCGTGTTGATGTTCTTGAAGATGACCCAGCCCTTGTCGACGTCGATCGAGTACCACTCCACGGGGTACACGGGCATCTCACTGCCGGGGAACATGTTCATCGTCGAGACGATCCACTCGCGGATGTTTTCCCGGCCTTCCATGTTCCCCAAGGCGTGCTCGACATACTTCGCATCCTCGGTGAAATGATCGGCGTAGCTCGACCAGTCCCACGTCTTCCCGACGTCGATCACGTCCTGCTGGTAAGCCCGGAACGCATCCTCGAGTTCTTCGCGTGACCACTTACCCATCGGAAGTACTCCTTCGGCTCGCCCGGCAGAACTAGAACTTGTTCTACCAGGCAACGCGGCACAGTGAAGGCATTACTGTCGGCTCATGGCGCTCGTCCCTGACCCTGAAGTGATGGCGGAGCTGGCCCCACTGTTTGCGGCCGTCGGCGAAGTCGAGGCACCACCGATCGGCGACGTCGAGACCCGCCGCCTCAACGGCCACCGCCTGTTCGACCATGTGGCAGCCCAGCGGACGCCGGCGCCGGGTGTCGAGGTGGAGCGATATCGGGTGCCGGCCGGCGACGGCACAATGCTCAACGCCGGTTGGTATTACCGGCAGGAGACTAATCAGCCGGGCAGCGCGGTGCTGTATTTGCACGGCGGCGGCATGATCTTCGCGCTCGAGCACATCGGTGAGATGTACGACGTGGCCGTGCGCGAGTACGTCGCCGCCACTGGCGTGCCGATGCTGGTCGTCGACTACCGGGTGG
>NZ_DASSCY010000025.1:0-23037 GCF_035697385.1 Mycobacterium sp.
GTGACTACGTCGGGTTCAACTCGGCCATTGGGTACTGGGCATCTGCCTGTGCGGGCAACACCTCGTACTGGGTGCTCATCACGGCGACGCTCAGTGCGGTGGTGCCGGGCTTCGGCGACGGTGACACGGTGCTGGCAGTGGTGGTGTCTGCGATCGGTGTGTGGCTGTTCGCCTTGCTCGTCATGCGTGGTGTCAAGGATGCAGCTGTCATCAATTACATTGTCACCATTGCCAAGATCGTGCCGATCCTGATGTTTATCGTGATCGCGATAATCGCGTTCAAGGCCGACGTCTTTGCCGAGAACTTCTGGGGTGCCGAGGGTTACTCGTTCGCTTCGATCTGGGACCAGGCCACCGGCACGATGCTGATCACCGTGTTCGTCTTCCTGGGCATCGAGGGCGCCAGTGTCTACTCGCGGATGGCACGCAAGCGGGAGGACGTAGGACGCGCGACGGTCATCGGATTCGTCAGTGTGCTCAGTGTTTTTGCTCTGGTCACGCTGATGTCGTACGGAGTCATGCCTCAGGACGAATTGGCCGGCGTCAGCCAGCCTTCCATGGCGGCGGTGCTGGAATCCATTGTCGGACAGTGGGGATCGATCTTCATCCGTGTCGGTGTCATCGTGTCGGTGTTGGGTGCCTATCTGGCCTGGACCTTGATGGCCGCCGAGGTCCTCTACATTCCCGCCAAATCCGACGACATGCCGCGATTCATGGCCCGCACCAACAGCCACGGCGCACCCATCACCGCGCTGATCATGGCGGCCGGGCTGATCTCGGTGCTACTCGTCGCTTTGCTGTTCGCCGCCGACGCACTCGATTTCATGTTGGACCTGACCGCGGCGCTGTCCCTGATTCCTTATCTCCTCGCAGCGGCCTATGCGTTGAAGTTGACCGCGACTCGTGAGACGTATGGCAACGGCAAATCGCTTGTTCCAGACATGGTCATCGCCGGGGTGGCGACCGTGTACACCTTGTTCTTGATATACGCCGCGGGTGTCGACAAGCTCCTGCTGTCCTGCATTTTGTATGCGCCCGCGGCCGCGCTCTACGTCAAGGCGAGGCGGGAACGCAGACTGCGTGTGTTCCTGCCCGCCGAGGCGGTGCTGTTCGGCGTGATCGTCCTCGGCGCGGTCGCGGGTGTGGTGTCCTTGGCAACTGGGGCGATCGAAATCTAACGGCCTTCTGGGTGAGAGGAACGACAAGTGGCGAATCCGTCTGCCGGCTACGGCGTCTACTCCGAGGTCGGCAAGCTGCGGAAGGTGTTGGTGTGCTCGCCGGGCCTGGCGCACGAGCGGCTCACCCCGACCAACTGTGACGAACTGCTTTTCGACGACGTCCTGTGGGTCCAGAACGCGCGTCGCGACCACTTCGACTTCATCGACAAGATGCGCGACCGCGACGTCGAGGTGGTGGAGCTGCACGAAGTCCTGGCCCAGACGATGGACAATCCAGAAGCGAAATCCTGGTTGCTGGACCGCAAAATCGTTCCGAACGAAGTCGGCTTGGGGCTTGTCGACGACACTCGCGCGTTCCTGGACTCGCTGACGACGCGGCGACTCACGGAGTTGCTGATCGGCGGCATGTCGACCCGAGACCTGCCCGCGGAAATCCAATCGGGGTACCGCGCACTGGCGCGCGAAGCCACCGGCGTCACCGAATATCTGATGCCACCCTTGCCCAACACGCTGTACACCCGCGACACCACGTGCTGGATCTACCAAGGGGTGACGCTCAACCCGCTCTTCTGGCCGGCGCGCCACGACGAGACGCTTCTGATGAAGGCAATCTATGGGTTCCATCCCGATTTCGTCGGATCGACCGTGTGGTGGGGCGACCCCGAACAGTCATGGGGGATGTCGACGATCGAGGGCGGCGACGTGTTGGTGCCAGGGAACGGCGTCGTCATCATCGGGATGAGCGAACGGACGTCACGCCAAGCCATCACCCAGGTGGCCGCCAAGCTGTTCGCCGAGAACGCGGCCGACAAGGTGATCGTCGCCGGAATGCCCAAGCTGCGCGCGGCAATGCACCTGGACACCGTGTTCACCTTCGCCGATCGTGACGTCGTCACGCTGTATCCGGACATCGTCGATTCGGTGCAGACGTTCGTCCTGCATCCCAGCGACGCCGATCCGGGTGTCGAAGTGGAGGAGGCCACCAAGCCCTTCGTCGAGGTGGTCGCCGACGCTCTCGAGCTGAAGGAGCTGCGGGTCGTGGAAACCGGTGGCACGAAATACGACTCGGAACGCCAGCAGTGGGACAGCGGCAACAACCTCGTCGCCGTCGAGCCCGGCGTGGTGTTCGCATACGACCGCAACACCCACACCAACACGTTATTGCGGCGTGCCGGGGTCGAGGTCATCACGATCGTCGGCGCCGAACTCGGCAGGGGCCGCGGCGGCGGACACTGCATGACCTGCCCGATCACGCGTGACCCGCTCGACTGACGCCGCAAGAACACGTTCCAGTTCGCCTGTTAGCCTGGTCCGCAGCCTCACGAAAGGAGCTGCGGTGAGGGCAACTGGAGGACCCCTGGAAGGCCGAGTGGCATTCGTTACCGGGGCCGCGCGCGGTCAGGGCCGGGCACACGCGATCCGGTTGGCCAGCGAAGGCGCCGACATCATCGCCGTCGACATCTGCGGCCCGATCTCGGAGACCATCACCTACCCGCTCGGCACATCCGCAGAGCTGGCCGAGACGGTGCAGGGGGTGGAGGCCACCGGCCGCAAAGTGCTTGCCCGCGAGGTCGACATCCGCGATCTGATCGCGCTGCAGCAGGTGGTGGCCGACGGAGTCGAGCAGTTCGGCCGCCTCGACATCCTGGTGGCCAACGCCGGGGTGCTCAGCTGGGGCCGGGTCTGGGAGATGTCCGAAGAGCAGTGGGACACCGTCATCGATGTCAACCTCAACGGCACGTGGCGCACGGTCCGTGCGGCCGTACCGGCGATGATCGAGGCCGGCAACGGCGGGTCGATCATCATCGTCAGCTCGTCGGCGGGGCTGAAGGCCACCCCGGGCAACGCGCACTATGCGGCGTCCAAGCAAGGCCTTGTGGCTCTGACCAATTCGCTGGCTCTGGAGGCCGGTGAGTTCGGCATCCGAGTCAACTCCATCCATCCGTACTCGATTGATACGCCGATGGTGGAGAAGGAAGCGATGGGGGCCATCTTCTCCAAGTATCCGAGCTATCTGCACGCCTTCGCGCCGATGCCGCTACATCCCGTCAACCACAAGGGCAAGAAGGGCCTTCAGGAATTCATGACGCCCGAAGAGGTCTCCGACGTGGTGGCCTGGCTGGCCGGTGACGGGTCGGCCGCGATATCGGGCAGTCAGATCGCCGTCGACCGCGGAACCATGAAGTACTGACAGCGGGCGGATTAGCCGGGTAACACCACGACCGGCACCGGGCTGTGGCGCAGGATCTTCGTACCGCGGGAGCCGAGGAACACCCTGGCGATCCCGCCCGACGGTGACGTTCCGATGGCGAGCAGCTCCCCGTCCTGCCAATCGGCGGCGTCGAGAGCCTGATCCCAGCCGTTGCCGGTGACAACCTGCAACACCACATCTTCGCCGACGACGCCGTCAGACTTCAACTGCGACAACAGCTCTCGGGCATGCGACGCCCATGCCTCAAGGATCGAATCTTCTGCGTGCAGGCCCACCTCTGGTGGATACATCGTGCGGCCGCGAACGGCGAACGTGACGACACGCATCGGGACATCCAGCCGTTCGGCAAGCGCCGCAACGCGTTCCACCACAAGACGTGACTCCGGCGTGCCTGGATAGGCGCACGTGATCCGCGAAAGCCCACCGGCCTTGGAGCCGCGATAACCGCGCGGGCTGATGGCCATCGGCACCGGCGACGAGTGCAGAAGCCGGTCCGCCGTCGACCCGATCACCACCTGTCCGAACCTGCCGTCGGCCGCCGAACCGAGAACCAGCACTTCGGCGTCCAGCTCTTTGGCTGCTTCCAACAGGCCGCCCGAGGCCGAGCGGTGCGCGACTTTGTGGTAGCTGACCTTCAGCCCGTCCGACAGCGCGCCGATGCTCTGCTGTGCTTCCTTGGCGGAGTCGGCCGCCAATTGCTCGGCGTATTGAGCGTATTCGGCGTCGATGCGCGCAATCGAGGGAGTCATCCATGGCCGCGGCACCACCGTGGTGACCGTCAGCGACGTCTTCAGCGTCGTCGCCGCTTCGACGGCCAGGTGCAGCGCCGATCGCCCGCCCTTGCCGGCAAGGTATCCGACGACGACCGTCACAGCGATTCCTTTGGCGGGATCAGGACTTCATCCTCCTCCGGTGCGGCGGTGGGGATGAGACCGTCGCCACCGTCGTTCAGTGCGCTGTGGCGCCGGCTCCAGAGGAAGTAGAAGCTCAGGACCGCGACGACCCAAATCCCAAACCACAGCCAGGTGTTCGGGGGCAGGCCGTACAGGATCCATACACAGGCGATGATGGACAGAATTGGAGTCACCGGATAACCCGGAACCCTGAAGCCGCGAGGCAGATCGGGTTCACGGACCCGCAGGATGATCACGCCGACCGACACCGTGATGAACGCGACGAGTGTGCCGATCGACACCAGGTCCCATAGGTAGTCGAGGGGAACGAAGCCGGCCAGGATCCCCGTGACGGCGGCAACGATGATCGTGTTGTTCACCGGTGTCATGCTGCGCGGGTTGACCTTGGCGAACATCGATGGAAGCAGCCCGTCGCGACCCATCGCGAACAGGATGCGGGTCTGGCCGTACATCACGACCAGCGTGACCGAGAAGATGGAGATCACCGCACCGGCAGCGAGAACCGTGCTAGCCCACGTGGAACCGCTGAGAATGTTCTCCAGGATGACGGATAGACCTGCCTCGGCCTGTTCTTCGGATCCGAATTCATCGGCGGACTGAGTGCCCAAGCCGGCGAACGCCACGAGGATGTAGATGCTGGTGACGACAACCAGTGCGGCCAGGATCGCGCGCGGCATGGTTTTCTGCGGGTTCTTGACTTCGTCACCGGCGGTGGAGACGGCGTCGAGTCCGATGAAGGTGAAGAAGATGGTCGCCGCCCCCGCAGTGATTCCGGCAAAGCCCTTGTCCCAGAAACCGGCGAAGTGGTCTGTGGTGTACGCGGTGAACGCGATGGCGACGAACATCGCGAGCACACCCAGCTTGATGATCACCATGACCGTGTTGACCGTCGCGGATTCGCTGGCGCCGCGGATCAGCAACGCCGCACACATGGCGATGAGAAGCATGGCGGGCAGGTTGACGATGCCCGGCGTCTCACCCCATGGCGCCGCGGTCAGGGAATGCGGCAGCGTGAATCCAAACAGATTGTCCAGCAGTTTGTTCAGATAGCCGCTCCAGCCGATGGCCGTTGCCGACATGGATACGCCGTACTCGAGGAGCAGGCAGGCGGCGACGCCCATCGCCACCACCTCGCCCATCGTGGTGTAGGCGTACGAATACGTCGATCCGGAAACAGGAACGGCGGAAGCCATTTCCGCGTAACAGATAGCGGAGAGCCCGGCGGCGATGCCCGCGATCACGAACGAGATCAGCACCGCGGGGCCGGCCGTCGGTACCGCTTGCTGGAGCACGATGAAGATGCCGGTGCCGACGGTGGCGCCGACGCCGAACATCGTCAGCTGGAAAGTACCGATGCTTCGCTTGAGGTGGTCGGCGGCACCATGCGCCACCGGAGCCCCAATGACGGGCCGGCGCCGCAACATTTGCTCGGAAAGCCTTATCGACGGGGCGGTCATGGTGCCTCCTGGGGCTATAACTCGGTACCGGACAAGTGTGAACCTGTGTCGGCCAAAACGTCGGCTAACTGACCAATCGCCCAGTCGATCTCCTCGGCGGTGATGACGAGCGGAGGAGCAAAGCGCAGTGTCGAGCCCTGCGTGTCCTTAACCAGGACACCGCGTTCGGCCAGTTTCATGCTGATCTGCTTGCCGGTCCCGAGCGCAGGGTCGATGTCAACGCCGGCCCACAGTCCCATGCCGCGCACCGCAACGACGCCGCGTCCGACGAGGGCGCGCAGGCGCGCGTGCAGGTGCTCGCCGAGTTCGGTTGAGCGGGACTGGAACTCGCCACGACGCAGCATTGCCACCACGGTGGTGCCGATCGCGGCGGCCAGCGGGTTGCCGCCGAATGTCGAGCCGTGCTCGCCGGGGTGCAGGACGCCGAGAACGTCGCGGTTGGCGACTACCGCCGACAGTGGAACCACGCCGCCGCCAAGGGCTTTGCCGAGGAGATAGATGTCGGGAACCACGCCCCAGTGCTCGCAGGCGAAGGTGCGCCCGGTCCTTGCCAGGCCGGACTGGATCTCGTCGGCGATCATCAACACATTGCGCTGGGTGCACAGCGCTCGGACCCGCGACAGATAGCCGTCGGGCGGCACGATGATGCCGGCTTCTCCCTGGATGGGCTCGATCAGTACGGCGACGGTGTCGTCGTCGATCGCGGCGGCCATCGCCTCGGCGTGAGGATCGTCGGGGCCGAACGGCACCGAGCGGAACCCCGGCGTGTACGGGCCGAACCCCCGGCGGGCTGTCTCGTCGTCAGAGAAGCTGATGATCGTGGTGGTGCGACCGTGGAAGTTGTTGTGCGCCACGACAATATTTCCGCGCCCAGCAGGCACGCCCTTGACGTCAGTACCCCACTTGCGGGCCACCTTGATGCCGCTCTCGACGGCTTCGGCGCCGCTGTTCATCGGCAGCACCATATCCTTGCCGCACAGCTCGGCCAGGGCCTCGCAGAACGGTCCGAGCCGGTCGGAGTGAAACGCGCGGCTGACCAACGTCATGGTGTCCAGCTGGGCGTGGGCGGTCGCGGCGATCTCCGCGTTGCGGTGCCCGAAGTTGACCGCCGAATAGGCCGCAAGGCAATCCAGGAAGCGGCGGCCCTCCACGTCGGTGATCCAGGCGCCTTCGGCGCTGACGGCGACCACCGGGAGCGGAGAGTAGTTGTGCGCGACGTACCGGCCGTCGACAGCGATAGCCGCCGCTGTCATGTTCACGGTTTCCAGAATGGTCACGGATGTACCTCCAACGTGCAGCATTTGACGGATCCGCCGCCCTTGAGCAGTTCGGACAAGTCGACACCGATGGGCTTGAAACCTGCCTGGCGAAGCTGGGCGGCGAAGCCGGTGGCCGCGGCCGGGAGCACGACGTTGAGGCCGTCGGACACGGCGTTGAGGCCGAGTACATAGGCGTCGGCGCTGCCGACCTCGATGGCGTCGGGGAACAGCTCGAGCAGCGTTGCCCGCGCCTGGTCGCTGAACGCCGGCGGGTAGTAGGCGATCGTCGTGTCGTCGAGAACCGCGAGCGCGGTGTCTAGGTGATAGAACCGCGGATCGACAAGCTCGAGGCTGACGACCGGCATGCCGACGTGCGCCGCGATCTCGTCGTGTGCCTTTCGGTCAGTGCGGAAACCATAGCCCCCCAGCACAATTGAGCCGACGACCAACAGATCGCCCTGGCCCTCGTTAAGGTGGCGCGTTTCGGCGGGCTTGTACCCGTGGCGGGTCATCCACTCGGCGTAGGCGGCGGATTCGCCCGCGCGCTGCGGATAGGCGAACTGGGCGACGACGGCCTTGCCGTTCACCAGTAGGCCGCCATTGGCCGCGTACACCATGTCCGGCAAGCCCGCGACGGGCTCGACCAGTTCGACTGTGTGGCCAAGCTCCTTATAGGTCTGGCGCAGGGTCTCCCACTGATTGAGCGCGACGTGAGTGTCGACGGAAGTCGACGTGTCCATCCACGGGTTGATGGCGTACTCGACGGCGAAGAAGGTGGGGGCCGTCATGGCGTAGTGGCGGACACGAGGGATGCGACGCTTCATTGCGGCGACATCGGATACCGGAGCCGCGTCGGCGGCGACATCTGAAATCGTCATGAATCAACGATATTTGCTAGCGATCCTGCAATCAATCGCCGCTTCTTGCGTGTATACCCGCGATTTCTTGTGCCAAGCGTAAAATAGTGGCGATCTATTGCGTAGGAGTGATCATGGACCGTCTCGACGAGACCGACGAACAGATTCTGGCGGAACTGGCCCAGCACGCCAGGGCCACTTTCGCCGAGATCGGACAGAAGGTGAATCTCTCCGCGCCTGCCGTGAAGCGGCGGGTGGACCGCATGCTCGACAACGGCGTCATCCGCGGCTTCACCACCGTCATCGACCGCAACGCGCTCGGCTGGAACACCGAGGCTTACGTGCAGGTGTTTCGCCACGGCACCGTCGCCCCTGACGAGTTGCGAGCGGCATGGATCGACATCCCTGAGGTGGTGAGCGCCGCCACCGTAACCGGGACCGCGGATGCCATCCTGCACGTGCTTGCTCGCGACATGCGGCACCTCGAGGAGGCGTTGGAACGCATCCGCTCCGCGGCCGACGTCGAACGTAGCGAGAGCATCGTGGTGCTGACCAACGTCATCGACCGGATGCGGGGCTGACCCGGTCAACCGCAGGGTGGCGCACATCTGCCGGAAGGCATCGTGTAGAACTCCCACGTGAGCAGAACTGGGGGCATCGTCATCGTGGGCGGCGGGCTTGCCGCGGCGCGCACCGCTGAGCAGCTGCGCCGGTCGGAGTACGCCGGCCCGATCACCATCGTCAGCGACGAGGACCATCTGCCGTACGACCGTCCGCCGTTGTCCAAGGAAGTACTGCGCAGCGAGACCGACGACGTCACGCTCAAGCCGGCCGAGTTCTACGACGAGAACGACATCACCGTGCTGCTCGGCAAGGCAGCGCGGTCCTTGGACACCGCCGAGCAGACGGTCACACTGTCCGACGACACCGTGCTGAGCTATGACGAGCTGGTGATCGCGACGGGCCTGGTGCCCAAACGCATTCCGTCGTTCCCGAACCTTGACGGCATCCACGTTCTTCGCTCGTTCGACGAAAGCCTGGCGCTGCGTCAGCACGCCGCTGCGGCACGGCACGCCGTGGTGATCGGTGCCGGCTTCATCGGTTGTGAGGTAGCGGCCAGCCTTCGCGGGCTGGGGGTCGACGTCGTCCTGGTCGAACCGCAGCCGTCACCGCTGGCCTCGGTGCTCGGCGAGCAGATCGGCTCGTTGGTCGCCCGTCTGCACCGCGCCGAAGGCGTGAACGTGCGCTGCGGAGTAGGCGTGGATCAGGTCCGCGGCGCCGAGAAGGTCGAGAAGGTGGTGCTGTCCGACGGCACCGAGCTCGACGCGGACCTGGTCGTCGTCGGCATCGGCTCGCATCCCGCCACCGGTTGGCTCGAGGGCACGGGCATCGAGATCGACAACGGGGTCGTGTGCGATGCGGTCGGCCGTGCGAGCGCACCACATGTATGGGCGATCGGCGATGTCGCGTCGTGGCGCAATACGGTGGGACATCAAGTGCGCGTTGAGCATTGGAGCAATGTCGCCGACCAGGCGCGCGCGCTGGTTCCTGCGATGCTCGGCCAGGATGCGCCGGCGGCAGTCTCTGTGCCGTACTTCTGGAGCGACCAGTACGACGTGAAGATCCAGTGCCTTGGCGAACCGGAGGCCGACGACATCGTGCACGTCGTCGAGGACGACGGCCGCAAGTTCCTCGCGTTCTACGAGCGCGACGGCGTGGTCGCCGGAGTAGTCGGCGGCGGGATGCCCGGCAAGGTGATGAAGTCCCGCGCCAAGATTGCCGCTGGCGCACCGATTTCGGACGTCCTCACCTGAGCGATTTCGGCGTGTTCGGTAACGTTGAGCGCAACTCAGCACGCCGAAACCGCTAGAACTCGCCGAGGTAGAAGCGGGTGCCCTGGTCGTCAGTGCAGTGCGCCATCCGCCCGTAGGCCTGCTGCGATGGCTCCTCGATGACGGTGCCGCCCGCCTCCCGCACCCGCGCGACGGCCGCGTCGACGTCGTCGACCGTCCACATCGGTACGGTCACCCGCTGCGCGCTTCCTCCGGCGATGCCGGCCATCGGGTGCGTTCCCGCCACCTGCCAGCCGTCCTCGATACGGCCCGGCTCGAAGGTCCAGAACAGCAGGCGACTGTAGAAGGCCTTGAAGGCCGCCGAGTCTCCGACCTCGTAGGTGATGTACGAAAGTTCGCCCGGCCCAGCGCCGTTGAGCTCTGGCCGAGGAGTCCCCGGTGCCGGCTCGAATACGGCGAACGCCGCGCCCTGTGAGTCGGTGGCATCCAGCACCGTACCGAAGTCGAATTCCTGCGTCTCGCCGACCTGTCCACCGCCGTCGAGGATCGACCGCCGGGCGCCTGCGAGATCGGCGACCGCGTAGCAGCAGAGCATTCCCTGCGGAAGGGTGACGCTGAAGATCCCGATGTGCTGCTTGGTGTTGGTGACCTGGTGGGTCGCCGGGTCGTAGGTCCAGCCGAGCACGCGACCGTAGAAGGCGGCGGCGCGCTCGGCGTCAGGAGTCCACACAGACACATAGCCGACATCCCCGTGCTGAATGGGTGTCGCCGCGCCGGTCACCGGCCCGCTGAGCATCCAGCGATGCCCGAACGGATCGACGACGGTGGCGTTGCGTGCTCCGTAATTCTCGTACGGCTCGCGCTGGACCTGCGCACCTCGCGCCCGGGCTCGTTCCAGCGTCGCGTCGGTGTCAGGCACGTGCAGCATGAGACTTACCGAACTCACTTGCGGGTCAGGGCCTTTCAACCCGATCTCCGGATACTCGTCGGCCAGGTAGAGCACGCCGCCCGCGATCGCGATCTCGGCGTGGCCGATGCGACCGTCGTCCATCACGATCGGCTCGCCGACCACGGTCGCACCGAAGGTGTCGACGTACCACGCGATGGCATCCCGTGCGTTGGCGACCGAAAGATACGGCAGCGCCGCCGACCGCGGGGGAGTGGACGCGACGGTGGGTTCGTTGATTTCTGCGATGGCGGTATCTGTGCCACTCATTTCGACTCCTTGTGTTTGATTGGGCTGGGCCTCAAAGAAATTCACCGCGGTCTCCAGACGCGCGCGCAGCCGTGCCGCAAACGCCGGATCGGGCGCCACCGGAAGCTCGTCGCCATGCAGCACGCTCAACGGATCGTGGCTGTTGTTCATGACATCCCTCCTTCCGGTTGCGGGTAGTGCCGTTTGAATGCTCGACGGGCCCGAACCAGCAGGGCCTCGGTGGCATGAACGGTGCGGCCGATCAGCTCGGCACACTCGGGCACCGAGCAGTCGTCCATGTAGCGCAAGGCCAACACCGTGCGATGCTGCTCGGACAGCTTGGCGAGCACGCTTTCGGCGACGATGCGGTCGAGCTCGACGTTCCAGTCGTCTACCGGGTCGACGGGCTCGGGTAGCTCGGCCACCGGGATACTCATCCTGTCGTGGCGGCGGCGGTAGTGGTCGGCAAGCTTGTGACGTGCCACCCCCACCAGCCACGGCACTGTCATGGGCGGGGGCGCGTCCTTGCGGGCGGCGTCCATCGCCGCCAGGAAGGTCTCCGACGTCAAATCCTCGGCCGTTCCGCGGTCACCGCAGCGCCGGACGAAGTACCCGTACACAACCGGCAGTGCCTCGTCGTAGACCGCCAGCAGTGCCCGCGGAGCGTCGGTGCCATTCGGTTCGGCGCTCACACCCTTATCGTCGCCGTCGCGGCCCGAACTCCGACGCCCAAATCACAAATAATTTCTCCGGCCTCGGTCCAGCGCCTTCAATCCATCGCTGACCGTGTCGAACGCACCCCCCAGTGCCGTGGCCAGAGACACCGATTCGTCGGCCAGCCAGTACTCGTAGGCCGACAACGCCACACCGAGCATCATCCAGGCGACAGTCTGGGGTACCAGGTCCTCGGCCTTGGCGTCGAGGCGCCGCGCCACGAACGCCGCGACGACAGCACGCCAGCCGGCATACATGGTCATCGAATATGCCTGCAGCGCAGCAGTTTCCAGGATGACGCGCATGCGTTGGCGGTGCCGGGCCGTCTCCTGATCGTCGAAGCTGTTGAACGCCAACAGCGCCGTGCGCAACGCCTCGTCGATCGGCACGTCGGGGTCGAGGTCGACCAGTAGATCGCGCATGTGGTCCAGGTGCGCGTCGAAATCGCCCCAGGGCAGCGCGTTTTTGGAGGGGTAGTAGCGAAACAGCGTGCGGCGGGCGATCCCGGCCGCCTCGGCGACATCGTCGACGCTGACCTCGTCGAAGCCCCGCGCCGCGAACAGGTCGATCGCCACGTTGCTGATGTGGTCCCAAGTCGTCGAGCGCCTGCGGCCGACGCGATGCCCGGATTCCGGTCCCACCGCATCCCCCCTTTCATTTCGGCACTCGATGCCATATTATTGCGATCTCGATCACATTGTCGAGGTCCTGTGTAGCGAAAGGTGGACGTTAATGGAGCCGAATCAGCAGGTCGAAGCCGAAGAACTCGTCACCGAGACCTTGGTCGAAGAGGTGTCGATCGACGGGATGTGCGGGGTCTACTGACCCATGCCGACGACTGTGGCGTTCGACCCGGACCTGCGCTGGCGGCTGCACCATCAGGTGGCCGTGCGGCCAGAGCCGTTCGGTGCGCTGCTCTACCACTTCGGCACGCGCAAGTTGTCGTTCCTGAAGAACCGGACGATCGTCGAGGTGGTCAACTCGTTGAACGACCACCCCGACGTTCGATCCGCGTGCCGCGCCGCCGGCGTCGATGATGCACAGCAAGCGCCTTATCTGCACGCGCTTGGCGTGCTGGCCCAGTCCAAGATGCTCGTGATAGGAGGAGACGATGGCTCCGACTGATTCGGCGCTCGCGCCGGCCGTACAACCCGTGCCACGCCTGATCGAGCAATTCGAGCACGGTCTCGACGCTCCGATCTGCCTCACGTGGGAACTCACGTATGCCTGCAATCTCGCGTGCTTGCACTGTCTTTCGTCGTCGGGCAAGCGTGACCCGCGTGAGCTGACAACGCAGCAGTGCAAGGACATCATCGACGAGCTCCAGCGCATGCAGGTGTTCTACGTCAACATCGGCGGCGGCGAACCGACTGTCCGGCCGGACTTTTGGGAACTCGTCGACTACGCCACCGCCCACCAGGTCGGTGTGAAGTTCTCCACCAACGGGGTGCGGATCACCCCCGAGGTGGCCGAACGGCTGGCCGCCAGCGACTACGTCGACGTGCAGATCTCCCTCGACGGCGCGACCGCTGATGTCAACGATGCCGTCCGCGGCGCAGGCTCGTTCGCCATGGCGATCCGGGCATTGGAGAACCTCGCCGCTGCGGGGTTCAAAGACGCCAAGATCTCGGTGGTGGTCACCCGGCACAACGTTGACCAACTCGACGAATTCGCCGCTCTCGCAGCGCGTTACGGTGCCACGCTGCGAATCACCCGCTTGCGGCCGTCAGGCCGTGGCGCCGACGTGTGGGACGAACTCCACCCGACCTCCGAGCAGCAAGTGCAGCTCTACGACTGGTTGGTGGCCAAGGGCGATCGAGTTCTCACCGGCGACTCCTTCTTCCACCTTTCGGGGCTTGGCGAGCCCGGCGCGCTCGCGGGGCTGAACCTGTGCGGCGCCGGACGTGTGGTCTGTCTCATCGACCCGATCGGTGACGTGTACGCGTGTCCGTTCGCCATCCACGACAGGTTCCTCGCGGGAAACATTTTGCGCGATAGTGGTTTTGGCACCGGTTTTGACAATGTGTGGAAGAACGCGCCGCTGTTCCGTGAGCTGCGCGAGCCGCAATCCGCCGGTGCGTGCGGCAGTTGCGGGCACTACGACAGCTGCCGCGGAGGCTGCATGGCCGCGAAGTTCTTCACCGGCCTGCCGCTGGACGGCCCGGACCCCGAGTGCGTGGAGGGCTACGGCGCTCCCGCCCTGGCCCGCGACCGCGTCAAGCCCAAGCCGAGCGGTGATCACTCCCGCGGAACCAAGCAGGGCCCGATTCCGCTGAAGCTTCTGACCACCCCGCCGGCCCGACTGTGTAACGAAAGCCCGGTGTAGTCATGGCACGCGACCAATGGTTCGAAACGGTTGAGTTCTGCCAGCAGGCGGCCAAGAAGCGCCTGCCCAAGTCGGCATATGCCGCGCTGCTTGGCGCCAGCGAGAGGGGCGTGACCGTCGCCGACAACGTCGACGCGTTCGCCGAGCTCGGATTCGCGCCACATGTCATCGGTGCGTTGGAGAAGCGCGATCTGTCGACAACCGTGATGGGACAAGATGTTTCGCTTCCGGTGCTGATATCGCCGACGGGTGTGCAGGCGGTGCATCCCGATGGTGAGGTCGCCGTCGCGCGCGCGGCCGCCGCGCGCGGCACCGCGATGGGGCTGTCGTCGTTCGCCAGCAAGCCGATCGAAGAAGTCATCGCGGCCAATCCCAAGCTCTTCTTCCAGGTGTACTGGCTCGGCGGCAGGGACGCGATCGCGGCTCGGGTGGAGCGTGCCCGCGAAGCCGGCGCCGCGGGCCTGATCGTCACCACCGACTGGAGCTTCTCTCACGGCCGGGACTGGGGCAGCCCGAAGATCCCGGAGGAGATGAACCTGCGGACCGCGGTGCGGATGATGCCCGAAGGCCTGACGCGGCCGCGCTGGTTGTGGCAATGGGCCAAGACGATGCATCCACCGTCGCTGCGGGTGCCGAACCAGGGACCGCGCGGCGAACTCGGCCCGCCGTTCTTCGCCGCCTACGGCGAATGGATGGGCACGCCGCCGCCGACCTGGGAGGACATCACCTGGTTGCGCGAACTGTGGGGCGGTCCGTTCATGCTCAAGGGCGTGATGCGAGTCGACGACGCCAAACGCGCAGTGGACGCGGGTGTTTCGGCCATCTCGGTGTCCAATCACGGCGGCAACAACCTGGACAGCACACCGGCGTCGATTCGGGCGCTGCCCGTGATCGCCGAAGCCGTCGGCGACGAGATCGAGGTGTTGCTGGACGGAGGCATCCGGCGCGGTAGCGACGTGGTGAAGGCGGTCGCCCTCGGCGCGCGGGCGGTGATGATCGGCAGGGCCTATCTGTGGGGTCTGGCCGCCAACGGCCAGGCCGGCGTCGAGAACGTGCTCGATGTGTTGCGTGGGGGAATCGACTCGGCACTGATGGGCCTTGGCCGCGCATCGGTCCGCGACCTCGTTGCCAGCGACGTCCTCGTCCCGCCCGGCTTCACCCGCGCGCTCGGTGTGCCCAGCAGCCCCGACGCCTGACATAGTCCTGGTCGCCGCAAGGATCGCGGTGGTACAGGCGTGGCGGAGGGGGCTGGCGTGGCTACTCGACTGCCGCGCGTGGAAACTTCCCGGAAATCAATTGCTGCGCATGCGCCAACAATTGGCGCACGCCAGGTGAATTCGGCCTACCATCGCGGGGTGGCTTTCCCCAGCGAGCTCGGGAACTCAACGTCGAGACAGCTGCAGAGCACGTCATCCGCGTTGATCGTCCCGGTAGGCTCCATCGAACAGCATGGACCTCACCTGCCGCTGGACACCGACACCCGTATTGCCACCGCCGTCAGCAGCTCGATTGCTGCGCGGCTGGCCGATCGAGATGAGCACCGTTGGGTCGTGGCGCCGGCGATCGGATACGGCGCCAGCGGCGAGCACGAGGGCTTCGCGGGGACCGTCTCGATCGGGACCTCGGCGCTTCGCCTTTTGCTGGTGGAGTTCGGCCGGTCAGCGTCGCGATGGGCATCGCGCCTCGTCTTCGTCAACGGGCACGGGGGAAATGTGGAGGCGTTGGCCGCCGCGACGGCTTTGCTTAGGTACGAGGGTCGCGACGTGAGTTGGTGTTCGTGCACAGCCAAGAACGCCGACGCACACGCCGGGCACACCGAAACGTCTGTATTGCTACATATTTCGCCGAAGGACGTTTGGACCGACGAGCGGGTGCCCGGTAACAGCGCGCCGCTGGCCGATCTGATGCCCCAAATGCGACGCGGCGGTGTCGCGGCAGTCAGCGAACTGGGCGTGCTCGGTGATCCGACCACGGCGACCGCCGACGAGGGCGAGCGCATTCTGGGGGAGATGGTCGACGGATGTTTGCAGCGGATCGCCAGGTGGGTACCCGACCGCGACGGGATGCTGACATGACGGGACCGCGGCTGCCCGATGGGTTCGCCGTCCAAGTGGACCGCCGGGTGAAAGTGCTCGGTGAGGGGTCGGCGTTGCTCGGCGGCTCGCCCACCCGGCTGCTGCGCCTTGCGCCCGCGGCGCAGACCATGCTCACCGGAGGCCGGCTGGAGGTGCACGACGCCGTCAGCGCGCAGCTCGCACGGACGCTGCTCGATGCAACCGTTGCGCATCCGCGGCCGGCCAGCGGGCCGTCACACCGCGATCTGACTATCGTTATCCCTGTGCGGGACAATGCTTCTGGGCTCCGGCGGCTGGTTCCTACGCTGCGCGGGCTGCGGGTGATCGTGGTCGACGACGGTTCAGCCACCGCGGTACAGCCAACCGACTTCGCCGATACCCACTGCGACATCCAGGTGCTGCGCCATCAACGCAGCAAGGGTCCCGCGGCGGCTCGCAACACCGGCCTTTCGGCGTGCAACACCGACTTCGTGGCATTCCTGGACTCCGACGTGGTGCCGCGGCGAGGGTGGCTGGAGGCGCTGCTCGGCCACTTCTGCGATCCGGCGGTGGCGCTGGTCGCACCGCGAATCGTGGGTCTGCGTCAGGCCGACAACGTGGTGGCGCGGTACGAGGCGGTGCGGTCGTCGCTCGACCTTGGTCTACGCGAGGCGCCCGTGGTTCCCTACGGCACCGTGTCGTATGTCCCCAGCGCCGCGATCATCTGTCGCCGGTCGGTATTGAAGGAAGTCGGCGGGTTCGACGAGACGCTCAAGTCCGGCGAAGACGTCGACCTGTGCTGGCGGTTCATCGAGGCAGGGGCCAGGCTTCGCTATGAACCGATAGCGTTGGTCGCCCACGATCACCGCACGCAACTGCGAGAGTGGTTCGCGCGCAAGTCTTTTTACGGAGAATCGGCGGCCCCGTTATCGATTCGACATCCCGGCAAGACGGCTCCGCTGGTGATCTCCGGATGGACGCTGGTGGTGTGGATGCTGCTGGCAATGGGATCGGGCATCGGTTACCTGGCATCCATGGTCGTCGCCGCGATCACCGGTCGTCGCATCGCCAACTCGCTGTCCACCGTGGAGACCGAACCCAAGGAAGTGGCCGTGGTGGCCGCCCACGGCCTGTGGTCGGCCGCCCTCCAGTTGGCTTCGGCGATCTGCCGGCACTACTGGCCGATCGCCTTCATCGCGGCGCTGCTGTCCCGGCGGTGCCGCCAGGCGGTGCTGGTGGCCGCCGTCATCGACGGCGTGGCGGACTGGGTCACTCGCAACGGCAACGCGGACGACGACGCCCGACGGGTCGGGCTGCTCACCTACATCCTGCTGAAGAGACTCGATGACATCGCGTACGGTGCCGGCCTGTGGACCGGTGTGGTGCGCGAGCGGCATGTCGGCGCTCTCAAGCCTCAGATCCGGACCTGAAGTGACACCTTGCACAGCGATGTGCTGATCGTCGGCGCCGGCAGCGCAGGATCTGTTCTGGCTGAAAGGCTTTCCGCAGACCCCGCATGCCTTGTCACTGTCGTCGAGGCGGGTCCGGCGCCGTCTGATCCCCGTGTGGCCAGCCAGATCAGCGACGGCCTGCGATTGCCGATCGGAACCGCCAGCTCGGTGGTGCGGCGGTACCCGACAACCCTGACCGATGATCCGGCGCGGCGCGCGCAGATCATGCGCGGTGCCGTTGTCGGCGGGTCGGGCGCCGTGAACGGGGGCTACTTCTGCCGCGGGCTGCCGTCGGATTTCGAGGGCTGGGGGTTGCCGGGCTGGCGGTGGGCCGACGTGCTGCCGCACTTCCTGGCAATCGAAACTGACCTGGATTTCGAGAACACCCCACTGCACGGATCCGACGGGCCGATACTGGTCAGCCGCGTCGCCGAATTCGATGGCTGTACAGCAGCGTTCGTGGATTCCGCTGCTGAGGCGGGTTACCAGTGGATCAACGATCTCAACGGCGCGACGCCCGAGGCGCCACTGCCGGTCGGTGTCGGAGCCGTCCCGCTAAACATCAACGGCGGAACCCGGGTGGGCCCTGGCGGTGCGTATCTGCAACCTGCGATGGACCGCACCAATCTGACGCTGCTCACCAACACCCGCGCGCTCCGCGTCCGGATTTCCAAGGGCAAGGCCGTCGGCGTGGATTGCGTCGGCCCTGATGGCGACACCCATTTGACAGCTGACCGAATCGTGTTGTGTTCCGGAGCAATCGGATCGGCGCACCTGTTGATGCTGTCCGGTATAGGCCCGGAAGAGACGTTGCGGCCCGCCGGGATAACGGTTCACGCCGACCTGCCTGTCGGCGTCGCAAGCGAGGATCATCCGGAATGGGTGTTGCCGGTGGACTGGTCGGCAAGCCACGGTATGCCACCGCTTGAAGCGGTGCTGACTACCGCTATCGGCGTCGAAATACGGCCCTATACAGCGGGGTTCGGTGCGATGATCCGCGAGCACCGAAATGATCCCGCCGACCAGCCGCACGTCGGAGTCGCGTTGATGCAGCCGAAGTCGCGCGGCAGAATCAGGCTGGCATCCGCCGACCCCGACGCTTTGCCCGTCATCGAGCATCGCTACGACAGCGAACCCGACGATGTGGCGACGCTGCGCGCAGGCGCCGAACTTGCCATCGAATTAACCAGACCGACAGCGAAAGTCGGCGTCGTTTCATGGTCGACTTCGCAGCACTTGTCCGGAACGGCACCCATGGGCCTCGAGGGTGACGCTGCTGCAGTGGTGGATCCGCAATGCCGCGTGCGTGGTATCGACGGGCTATGGGTTGTTGACGGGTCGGTGCTACCTGCGATCACAAGTCGGGGCCCGCATGCCACCATCGTGATGGTCGGCCACCGGGCCGCGGAGTTCATTGCAGCGTGACGCCGGGCAACTCGCTCACGGCCTGCGCCAGCAACGTCGCTGCGACCACACCATCGATCACGGGCACGGCCAGTCGGCGCGCCAACGGCTCGGCGAACCGTGCCATTGCCGCGCAGCCCAACACAATTGACCGGCTCCCGTCCCGTTCGAGGGCCTGAGCACACAACGCGCCGATCGGTTCGATGGTGGCGGGGTCGGAGTCGATCCGCAGCACCGGGATGTCACAGGCATGCACACCGAGGCATCCACCCGGCGTGTAGGCCTTGGCGAGCTGCCAGGCGCGCGGCACGGTGGCAGACATCGACGTAACCACCGAGTAGGTACCCGCTGCCAGCCCGGCGGCGTGCATGGCGGCCTGCGCGATGCCCAGCACCGGGGCGTCAACAAGCTGCCGGACCTCGTCAAGACCGGGATCACCAAAGCACGCGATCACGTAGGCATCCGGGCGGGTGCTCGACGGACGCGCCAACGCCGTCTTCAACTCAGCGAGCAACCCTGGTATACAACGACGTTCGTCGTCGTCACTCTCGATGCTCGGTGGGCCGTCTATCGGATTGAGTGCCTCCACGACCGTGCCGGGGCGTGCCACCGCGGTCGCGTTCACACCGATGGCCTCCGTCATCGATGCCGTGGAGTTCGGATTGATCAGCAGCAGGCGCACGCGACTCAGGCTAGCCGTCAGGGTGTGGCCTGGACCGGCTCCTGCTCGGGGACGGTGGCCGGCGGGGCCGGGCTGTTGCGCATCGAGGCCCAATAGAGCGCGAACGCCAACCCGCAGCCGATGAACCAGCTGTACTGGGCGGCGGTCGTCATGCCGGGCAGGTTTCCGAACAACACCGGGAACATCGCAGCGGCAGCGCTGATCGCGGTCACCACGACCGCCTTCATGTTGTAACCGCCGGTGTACCAATATGTTCCGGCCTTGGACATCGTGAACAGGTCGTCGACGACGATGCGCTGCTTCTTGGCGACGTAGTAGTCGGCGATCAGCACGCCGAACAGCGGGCCGATGAACGCACCGAGGGTCTCCAGCGTGTAGTGGATGACCTCGGGGTTGTTGTACAGGTTCCACGGCGTGAGCAGCACCGAGCCCACCGCGGCGATCATGCCGCCTGCGCGCCAGCTGATCCGCTGTGGGCTGACATTGGAGAAGTCGAATGCCGGGGAGATGAAGTTGGCGACGATGTTGATGCCGATGGTGGCGATCGTGAACGTCAGCGCACCGAGAACGATGGCAGTGGTGCTGTCGATGCGGGCGACGGTCTGCACGGGGTCGGTGATCAGCTCGCCGAACACCGGCACGGTGGCGGCGGCGGTGATCACGACCAGCAGCGAGAACACCAGGAAGTTGACGGGCAGGCCGAGGAAGTTGCCGCGCTTTACCGCGGCGAAGGACTTCCCGTAACGCGAGAAGTCGCCGAAGTTGAGCATTGGCCCCGAGAAGTACGACACCACAAGGGCAATGGCGCCGAGCATGACGGCAACGGTGTTGCCGGATTTCTCGCCACCGAGATTGAGGCTGACGTGCCAGCCGGACTTCCACAGCAGGTAACCACACAGAATGAACATCACGACGTACACGGCCGGTCCGCAGAAGTCGATGAACCTGCGGATCGATTCCATGCCTCGCCAGAACACGCACGCCTGCAGCACCCACAGCAGTGCGTAGGTGCACCAGCCGAGCAGCGGCAGACCGAGAAAGCCGTACTGGTCGACGTCGGCGTAGGGCGCAAGCGAGGGCCACAGCTTGAGCACCACCACGTCGAGGGCGGCCGAAGCCAGATACGTTTGAATTCCGTACCAGGCGACGGCGATCAGGCCGCGGATGATCGCGGGCACGTTGGCGCCCAGGACCCCGAACGCGCTGCGGCACGCCACCGGATACGGCACGCCGGCGTGCTGGCTGGGTTTGGCCACCAGATTGCAGAAGATGTTGACGATCACGATGCCGATCAGAAGCGCAAGCAGTACCTGCCAGCTCGACAACCCCAGCGCGAAAAGGCTTCCCGCGGTGACATAGCCGCCGACACTGTGCACGTCGGACATCCAGAACGCGAAGATGTTGTACGACGACCAGGTCTGTTTCTCCAGCGGGATCAGGTCGTCGTTGGCGAGCCGCGGATCGTAGACGGCGGTGAAGGGCTTGGCAGCGGCGGCAGCGGCGACGGCTCCGTGTCCGGTATCCGCGCCTGCAGCGGTTTCGGTCATTCGCCGACGCTAATGAGCCCCTGTTTCTAAACCGTTGCAGCCGCGCAACATCAATGCTGCGGGCGCCTCACCCCGTCGAGCGCGAAGCCAGCCGCCGGACAAAGCTGAGTTGCTGACCGTCGCGCCCAGGCGACCAGAGCGCGACGAAGCCCGCCGCCACACTCACCGCAACGGCCAGTACCGACAACGACAAATCCATCGATTGCAGGAACGCATCGTTGGCCAGTTGGGTCAGCCGCTCGCCTTGCGGGCCCATCTGGTCGGCCACTGCAAGCGCATGGGCGAGTGAATCGAGGGCAGGTCCACGCACCTGCTCGGGGAACGCGGTGAGCGCGGGAGCCAGAGCGTTGTGATAGTGCGCCGCGAGCACGGACCCCGCTACCGCGATGCCGAGCGCGGCACCGACCTCGCGGGTCGTGTCGTTGACCGCGGACGCGACGCCCTGCTTCTCGTCGGGGACCGCATGCATGATCGCTGTGGTCGTCGGCGCTGTGCACAGGCCGATTCCGATGGCCGTGATGAGGAACGGCCATGCCATGTGCAGGTAGGGCGTGTCGGCGCCGAGGGTGCGCATGCACAGCAACCCTGCGGCGATGAACAGCAGGCCGAGTGTCACCGCGACGCGCAGCCCGACCTTCGGGAGGTACAGATGCATTGTCCCGCTCAGTATCAGAACGGGTATCGCCAACGGCGTCAACGCGAATGCCGTTTGCAGCGGGCTGTAGCCCAGCACCAGTTGCATGTATTGCATTGCGATGAAAAAGAATCCGAAGTTAGCGAAGAACAGGAACGTGATGCCGACCGACCCGGTCGCGAAATCCGGCCTGCTGAATAATCGGACATCGAGCAGCGGATGTCTGCGTCGCAACTGCACGACCGCGAACGCGGCGGCCAACGCGATACCGGCCGACATGCAGCCCCAGACGATCGGGTGCGACCAACCCCGGATGGGCGCCTCGATGACACCGAACACGAAGACGGCCACGGCGCCCCCGATGAGCACCGCGCCGATCCAGTCCACCGGTGCGGCGGATTCGTCGCGGGAGGACGCGATCGTGCACGTCAGGACGAACATGCCAAGGCCGGCTGCCGTGAATGCCCAGAAGATGGACTGCCACGACCAGACGTGCAGCAGAATCCCGGTGCCGAGGAATCCGAACACCGCGCCGGAGCCAGCCACGCCCGCCCAGATCCCAACGGCCTTGTTGCGCTCGGACTTTGGGAATGCAGCGGTCAGCAGCGACAGTGTCGCCGGCATGATGAACGCGGCGCCGATACCGGCAACGGCGCGGGCGATGATGATCTGCGTTGGGCTGTCGAGGAACACCGGGGCGAGCGAAGCAAGGGTGAAGATGGCCAGCCCGACAAGCAGTGCCCCGCGCCGGCCGTAGCGATCGCCGATCGCGCCTGCCGGGAGCAGCAGGCAGGCCAGCACCAGCGTGTACCCGTCGACGATCCAGGTGAGTTGTCCCTGAGTCGCGTTGGTCTGCAACGCGATATCGGGCAGCGCCGCGTTCAGGGCGACCATCGAGGTGATGACCATGAGCACGTCCATGCTGGCGATGGCCAGCAGCCAGACACGGCGACGCGTGGACAAGCCGCCGATGCGTGCGTCTATATCCTGATCTGACCGGTCGAGGGTGTCGACCATTCGGCGCTCGCTTTCGGCAGGGTATTTTTGAGACTAACAGTCTTGTACAGAGACTAGTAGTCTTGTTCCCGCCATGGAGGTGTGGTAAACGATGGCCGTTGCCGGTTCGGGCGTGGGCTCGGTCACAAATGATCCGCGGCCTGCTCGTTCGCGCGCCCGCCTGCTCGATGCGGCGACGGCGTTATTGCGTTCGGGTGGTCCGAGCGCGGTGACGATCGATGCGGTCACCCGCAGCGCCAACGTGGCCAGGGCCACGCTGTATCGCCATTTCCCCAGTGCGAACGACCTGGTGGCTGCGGCGTTCATGAGCCTCATTCCGCCGCCGCCGATGCCACCGGCGCAG
>NZ_DASSCY010000026.1:0-52941 GCF_035697385.1 Mycobacterium sp.
GGGGCGAAGATCCATCAGCGGGCCGCGCGGATGGCGGTGCTGAACGTGCCGCGGCTGCGCGGTCTGGCGCCGGATCTGGTGGTCTCCGACGTGATCACGGCGTGCGGCGGGCTGGCCGCCGAACTGATGGGTGTGCCGTGGGTCGAGCTGAACCCGCATCCGCTGTACCGGCCGTCCAAGGGCCTGCCGCCGCTTGGCAGTGGCCTGGCGCCGGGCGTGGGTATTCGCGGCCGCCTTCGCGACACCGTGATGCGCGCGTTGACGGCCCGGTCGTGGCGGGAGGGGCTGCGCCAGCGCTCGGCGGTGCGGATCGAGATCGGCTTGCCCGCAACCGATCCCGGCCCGGTACGGCGCCTGATCGCCACGCTGCCTGCTCTTGAGGTGCCGCGCCCCGATTGGCCATCGGAGGCCGTCGTCGTCGGACCGCTGCACTTCGAGCCGACAATGTCGGTGCTGGACATCCCGTCGGGTTCGGGCCCTGTGGTGGTGGTCGCACCGTCGACCGCGACGACCGGCACGCTCGGGCTGGCAGAGCTGGCGTTGGAGACGCTGGTGCCGGGGGAGGTGCTGCCAGAAGGGTCGCGGGTGGCGGTGTCGCGGCTGGACGGTCCGGATGTGGAGGTTCCGCCGTGGGCGGCCGTCGGCCTCGGGCGGCAGGACGAACTGCTGTCGCACGCCGACTTGGTCATCTGCGGCGGCGGCCACGGCATGGTGTCCAAGACACTGCTGGCCGGGGTACCGCTGGTGGTGGTGCCTGGTGGCGGCGATCAGTGGGAGATCGCCAATCGCGTTGTGCGGCAAGGCAGTGCGCAGCTGGTGCGGCCGTTGACCGGCTCGGCGTTGGCGGCCGCGGTTGGCGAAGTGTTGTCGTCGCCGCGGTACCGGGAGGCCGCCGTGCAAGCGAGGGCCGGCATCGACGAGGTCGCCGATCCGGTACGGGTGTGCCAGGAAGCGCTGGCTGCTTCGGCGTAACTTGGTCGGGTGCGGATGACGGAATTCCGGGAACTCGTCGAGGGACAGTTCGGTCCGGTGCGCGGCGCGTCGTTGCTCGTCGACCACGTGCTGAGCAGGTTCGGGCGCACCGCGGAGCAGGCCATCGAGGACGGTGTCGATCCGCGGGACGTCTGGCGGGCGCTGTGTGCGGACTTCGACGTCCCACGCGATCAGTGGTGACTTCTCAGCGCTTGTCCTCGGCACGCCCCGTACCCGGCGTATGAGCAGGGCCTACTGCGTCATCGTCGCGGTCTGTCTCCGGCGTCTGCGTCGCCGGCCGCTCCTGGGCCGGTGAAGCGGCGGCACCGCCCGCAGTCTCACCTGGTGGCGGCGATTTATAGTCCGGATCGGTGGTGGGCCGAGTAGCTCCACCGGTCCTGGCGCCGGCCGCCTCGGTGCTGTCATCGCCAACGTCGGCGGCCTCTTTGCGGCCTTCGTAGGGCGGTACCGCGGACTCGACGTCCCGAGGTGGCTCGTTGGTCGTTGCCGTTTCAAAGTCCGGCTTGCCGCCGTCGTCGTACGAGGGCACCGATTCGTCACCCTTGTATGTGCCCGACGGCCGATCCGCCGGTCCACCTGACGGCACATCGGATCCTGTGTCTCGCGATCCAGGTGCTCCACGTTCCTCTTGTGGTTCTTCAGACACATTTTCGCCTGGAGTGGTCATCACATCTCCTTACGGCGCCGCACTGGGCTGCGGCGACATCGGTTGGGTTAGACCCGCTGACCCAGCAGCTGAGCCGTCTCGCGGTGAAGCCGGCCAAAGTTGTAGTACGCCGCACAGGCGCCCTCCGGCGAGACCATGCACGTCCCGATCGGCGTTTCGGGTGTGCACGCCGTTCCGAACACCTTGCACTCCCACGGCTTGATGACGCCCTTGAGAACCTCACCGCACTGGCATGCCTTCGGGTCGGCGACGCGTACCCCTGGCATCTCGAACTTGAGTTCTGCGTCGTAATCGGCGTAGTCGGCGTGCACCTTCAAGGCGCTCTGCGAGATGAAACCCAAGCCCCGCCACTCGAAATGGGGCCGCAACTCGAACGTCTGGGCCATCAGCTTCAGGGCTTGAGTGTTGCCTTCGGGGCGGACCACGCGCGTGTACTGGTTCTCCACCTCGCAGCGCCCGTCGCGGAGCTGCTGCAACAGCATGTGCACCGACGCGAGGATGTCCAGCGGCTCGAAACCCGCTACCACCATTGGCTTTCCGTACACCTGCGGAACGAACCGGTAAGGATGCAACCCGACTACCGTCGACACGTGACCAGGGCCGAGGAACCCAGAGAGCCTCAGGTCGGGCGATTCGAGGATCGCCTTGATCGGCGGGACGATCGTGACGTGGTTGCAGAAGACACTGAAGTTCGTGACGCCCAGTGCTCGTGCGCGCACCAGTGTCACTGCGGTCGAAGGCGCAGTCGTCTCGAAACCCACCGCGAAGAACACGACGTGGCGGTCGGGATTGTCGACGGCCACCTTCAGCGCATCCAGTGGCGAGTACACGAACCGCACGTCGGCGCCGCGGGCCTTGGCCTCGATGAGGTTGCCCCTGGACCCGGGCACCCTCATCATGTCGCCGAACGTCGTGAAGATGACGCCGGGCTGCTCCGCCAGCCACATCGCGTCGTCGACACGACCCATCGGGATCACGCACACCGGGCAGCCCGGCCCGTGCACCAGCTCGACCTCTTCGGGCAGCAGGTGCTCGATGCCGTGGCGATAGATCGTGTGAGTGTGACCGCCGCACACCTCCATGAACTTGTACTCGCCGTCGCGGGCCAGCTCGGTGATGGACTTGACCAGGGCCCGTGCAGCGGCAGGGTCGCGGAATTCGTCGACGAACTTCATCATTACCTTCTTCTGCCTCAGGCGATTTCGGACGAATTGAACGCTTCGACTTCGTTGACGTAATCGGCACCCATCTTCTGCACCTGGTCGAGCGTCAGTTTGGCCTCGTGCTCGTCGATCTTGGCCATCGCGAACCCGACGTGCACCAGCACCCAGTCACCGACCTGAAGATTGTCATCGGCCAGTAGTCGCACGCTGATGTTTCTGCGCACGCCGTTGACGTCCACCTTGGCCAGCGATTGTTGGGCATCGACGATGTCGACCACCTGGCCGGGGATACCCAGACACATCGTCGTTCTCCTCTCGATCAACAGATTCGCGGAAGCGGGTCGCCGACAAGCATGTCGACGATTCGGCTGCCGCCGAACGACGTTCGCAGCGCGACGATGCCGGGCGGCTCCGGCACGATCTCGCCGACAACCGTCGCGCGTGCGCCTTGCGGGTGGGCCCGCATCGCGGCGATGGCTTCGTCAGCCTCGTCGGCCGCGACGATCGCGACGAACTTGCCTTCGTTGGCGACGTAGAGCGGGTCGATGCCGAGCATGTCGCAGGCGCCCAGCACCTGCGGCTCCACGGGCAGCTTGTCCTCGTCGAGGATCACCGCGAATGGGGAGTCCTTGACCAGCTCGTTGCACACCGTTCCGACGCCGCCGCGGGTCGCGTCCCGCATCCACCGTGTCGACGGCGCTGCCGCCAACATCATCTCCACCAGTTCGTTGACTGGCGCTGTGTCCGAGGCGATGTCGGCGTCGATAGCCAGATCGCCACGGGCCAGCATGACGGCCATTCCGTGCTCACCGATGGTGCCCGACAGCAGCACCTTGTCGCCTGGCCGCACGAGGTCACGCGACAGCTGCCTACCTTGCGGGATTATGCCGACGCCTGCCGTCGAGATGTAGACGCCGTCGGCGGCGCCCTTGCCGACGACCTTCGTGTCCCCGGTGACGATCTGCACGCCGGCCCTCGCTGCGGCTTCGGTCATGTCGGCGACGATTTCGCGCAACTCGGCGATGGGAAAACCCTCCTCGATGACGAATGCCGCCGAGAGCCACTGTGGCTGCGCACCGGACACCGCGAGGTCGTTGACCGTGCCGTGTACGGCGACGGCGCCGATGGAGCCGCCAGGGAACCGCAGCGGCTGAACCACATACGAGTCGGTGGAGAACGCCAGCCGCTCACCCGACGGCGTGCACAGCGCAGCGGAGTCGCCGAGCTGCTCGAGTTCGGGGTTGCGGAAGGCCTCGAGGAACACCGCGTCGACCAGTGCGGCCGAGGACTTTCCGCCGGCGCCGTGCGCCATCGTCACCACATCGTCGAGCAGCCGCGGGCGCCGCTGCCGGAATTTGTCGATGCGTTCCAGCACACGGTCTTCGCGCTCGGCGGCACTGGCGGCCTGGGTCGTGCTCATGATTGGTCGGCCCCGTGGAGTTGTCGCGCCATCTGATCCTGCGTCACCGACCACAGCCGGTAGCCGAGCATGGCGTGGCTCTCCTGGATGCGGTGAATGCTCTGGCTGTGCACGGTGAAGCAGAAGTCCAGCTCCTCGGCTACGGCCATCCGGCCGCCGTCGTGGCCGGAGAACCCAATGGTCAACAGGCCCCGCTGTTTTGCCTCCGTGATGGCCGTAGTCAGGTCCTCGGAGTTGCCTGACGTCGACAACGCGATGGCGACGTCGCGCTCGCGTGCGTGGGCGATGATCTGGCGCTTGAAGATCAGGTCGAACCCGACGTCGTTGCCGAGTGCCGTCACGACGGCGTTATCTGCGGCCAGCGACCACGCTGCGACGGGGCGGCCAAGGGCGGGGCGGCTGAACAGCGATGCCAGCGTCGCGGCGTCGGTGGAACTGCCACCGTTGCCCAGCGTGTAAAGCCGGCCACCGCGAAGGAACCGCTCGGCCATGCCGGTTCCGGCGGCGGTCAACCCGTCGGCATACTCGTCGAGCGACTCACGTTGCAGGCGGGCGCTTTCGGCGGCCTTGCCGCGCGCCGAGGAGGCGAGGTCGTCCAGAAGGCTCTTGGCGTCGGTCTCCTCGGAGTCGATGAATGGATACAGGAAGCTGGTGGCATCGGATTCGTGCGTGGTCATCGGCTGACCTCCAATCGTGTGATGGCCGCCCCGGCGTGCACGAGGACGAGGTCGTTGGGCGCGACGTCACCCAGCACGGTGACATCGATCCACTCCTCGCCGTTGGCGGTGCGGACCAGTGTTCGACCGGTCGCATCGGCGGGTGCGAGCACGACTTCGGCGAGGCGTCCCTCGTCACTACACGTCACGCAGACCTCGTCGGCGGATTCGTCGGGTTTGAGCAGCCCCGGGTGCTCGAAGCAGACGTGGGTGAGCTCCCAAAGCAGGTGGTACATCAGCACGAATCGCCCGGTGGCCGGGACCATCGGGTCCTCCGAGTCGACCCACAGGATGTGGTTGGCTGCGCCCGCCGGAGGTCGCGGCCCGGAGCCGATCCACAGGGTCAATGCGCCCCACGCCAGTGCCCGTCTCATCGCGTCGACGACGGCGGGCTCGTCGGCTGCCGCCACGGCCAGAAGTAGATCGCCGGGCTGGCACGCCACGCGTGCCTGCGCCACTGGATCGGGTTCGACGAGCGCAACCGACGGCAGTGCCCGTTTGCCCATGATCACCGGGTGAACGAACTCGACGGCGACGTGGTGAGCGTGCGGTTCCCATTGGGGCGAGATGACCCACAGTGTGGCGCCGTCGTGGAAACGGCGGGCGAGATCCAGCGCCGCCGCGGCCAGATCGGCGGAAAGTTCTGTGTCGACGAAGGATTCGCCGGGTTGTGCGATTGCGGTCATTGGTGCCGCCCCCTTTCGCGGGCAGTGTTCACAAGATCGAGGGTGGTGCGCGTGGCATCGGCCAGTGCGTCGGCCTCGGCTTCGGTGAGGGTGGAGCAGATCCAGTCCCAATGTGCGGACACGGTGTCGCCGGGCGCAGGCGCGGCGATAAGCGATTTGCCGTCCTTGCTCCACCGCACCCGCTCGGTCGTTGGTTCGCCCAGGCCGAGCGTGTCCGTCAGGAGCGTCAGCGGACGCGCCACCATCACGACGTGCTCGCTGTCAACGGATTCAACTGTGCCCCAACGTATCCGGCAGTCCTGCAGCACTTGCAACGCCGTTGCCGGATCCCGGTCGAGAAACCGCACCCACGGATAGACCACGAACACGTGGAAGCTGTGATGGGCCAGCACACCGACCGGGTTGGTGAGGTCGGCCAGAAGGCCGGTCGCCTGACCCACAAACGCGCTGCGCAGCCGGTCCAGCAGCGGACCTGGCTCGACGCGGTTCAGCAGTGGTCCGCCGACCCAGTAGCTTGCCACCACGTCGCCGTCCAGAGCGTCGATGCCCGCTGCCTCGGCGATCGCCTGCAGATACGGCCACGCGCCGTCGAACTGAATCGCATGCGCGGCGACCTCGCGTGCGTTGTCGCCGCGCAGCAGCACGTCCGCGTCAGCGGGCCCGCAGTAGCCGAGCTCGTTGGGCGGGAACGCGTAGCGGGCGAACAACGCGTGTCCAGTGGGGAGGCCTTGTCGAGACGGTGCGGTCATGTGATCACCCCGCGTTCCCGACCAGCAGCTGCCCCAACGCCAAGCCCCCGTCATTGGGCGGCACATGCCTATGCGTGATCACCTCAAAGCCTTTGGCCCCAAGGCCGTCTCGCGCGAGCCGCAGCAGCATCGCGTTCTGGAAGACGCCGCCGGACAACGCAACCGTCCGAGGGGCCGGTTCTTCTGCGGTCGCGAGGTCGACGATCAGGTCGGCGACGGCGCGGTGGAATCGTGCGCCGATGACACCGGCCCGGACCTCGTCGCGCACGTCGCTGATGATCGCGACGAGCACGGGCGCCGGGTCGACGATGGTCGTCTGGGCGTCGGCATCGACGGCGAAGGCGTACCGCGTCGTGCCGGCATCCACGTCGCGCGACAGTCCCTCGAGTTCGATCGCCGCCTGAGCTTCGTACGCGACAACCTGCCGGACACCGATCAAGGCCGACACCGCGTCGAAGAGCCTGCCCATACTCGATGTCGGCACGCAGCCCACGCCGCTGGCCAGCTGGTGTAACAGCGCCCGCCGTTCGTCGGTCGGGCATGCCGATACGGGCGGAAGGTCCTCGTCCCAACGCAGCCCGGCGGCCCACAAATGCGACAACGCCATCCGGTACGGCCGCCGCACGCTGACGTCGCCACCGGCAAGCGGCACATACTTCAACTGCGCCCGTCGTTGATAGCCCTTGTAGTCCGCGAGCAGGACCTCACCGCCCCAGGTCGCCCCGTCGGGCCCGTATCCCGTTCCGTCGAAGGCGAAGCCGAGTATCTGGTGTTCGCCGTCGAAGCCATGCTCGGCCATCACCGCCGCAACGTGCGCGTGGTGGTGCTGCACCGTCCGCACCGGCCGGTCGCCGGCATTGCGGTGCGCCCAGGAGGTGGAGCGATAGGCCGGATGTGAGTCCGCGACAATGACTTCCGGTGCGACACCGGTCAGCGCCTCGAGGTGTCGTTCGGCCGAGTCGAACGCGGACAATGTGGCAAGGTCGTCCATGTCGCCGATGTGCTGGCTCAGCCAGGCGTACTTGCGGTCCGCGACGGCGAACGTGTTCTTCAGGTCGGCACCGACGGCCAGGGTGGGCGGCATTGATACGGGCAGCGCGACGGGCAGGGGTGCGTATCCGCGTGAGCGCCGGATGGGCAGCTGGGAGCCATCAACCACGCGCACCACCGAGTCGTCGCACGGCACCAGGATCTCCCTGTTGTGCATCAGCCAGCCGTCGGCCAGATGCGAAAGCCGGTCGAGTGCATCGTCGTCCGTGAAGCAGATCGGTTCACCGCCAAGGTTGCCGGAGGTCATCACCAACACTGATGGCCCGGGTGGTTGGTCGCCAGCAAGACCGAAGAGCAGCGCGTGCAGCGGCGTGTAGACCGTCATGACGCCGAGGTCGGGGTTGTGCGGGGCGACGGCATCGGCGATCGAACCGGAGGGCCGCCGCGGCACCAACACGATGGGACGCTGCGGGCCTGACAGTAGGCGCGCAGAAGCATCGTCGACGAACGCGACGGTGCGCGCCGCAGCCACGTCGGGCACCATCACAGCGAATGGCTTGTCGCCCCGGCGCTTCCGTCGCCGCAGTTCGGCAACGGCGTGCTCGTCGGCGGCGTTGCACGCTAGGTGATAGCCACCGATTCCCTTGACGGCAAGAATGCCGCCGTCGCGCAGTATCTTCCGCGCCTCGCGCAGTGCACCGTCGCCTCCGGTTTCCCGTCCGTCGCAGTCCCGGTAGCGCAAAGTGGGTCCACAGTGCGGACAGCAGACAGGCTGCGCATGGAAGCGCCGGTCGGCGGGATCGGCGTACTCGCGGGCGCAGTCGGCGCACATCACGAACGGCGCCATCGTGGTGGAGGACCGGTCGTAGGGCAGCGAGGCGATGATCGTGAAGCGCGGGCCGCAGTTGGTGCAGTTGACGAACGCATGCCGGTAGCGACGGTTGGCGGGGTCGCGTTGCTCGGCGGCGCATTCGGCACACATCGCGACGTCGGGGGAGGCCAGCGTGCGGCCACCGACTGCTCGGATGGAGTCGGCGATGGTGAAACTAGTTCCGCCGGCGACCGGGATATTTTGGGTGTCAACGGATTCAATGACCGCCAGGGGCGGAGGGCGGTCAGTGAGACGGGTCACGAAGGAATCGACATCGCCTCCGTCGCCCTCGACTTCGATGAACGCGCCCGACGAGTCATTGCGCACCGAACCGGACAGGCCGAGGGCCACCGCCGTGGTGTAGACGAAGGGGCGGAACCCCACCCCCTGAACCACACCCCGCACGCGGATCTGGATACGGCGACGCGTCATGGTGCCGCTTCGTCCCGGCCGCGCCCCATCAGCTCGAGGCCCGCCATCGCCGCGTCGGCGCCGGCCTTGTCGGTCTTCTCGACGACGAAGCCCATATGGATGATCACCCAGTCGCCACGCTCGAATGTCTCCTCGGGCAGCATGCCGACGTTGACCTTGCGGTGTTTGCCGGCGACGTCGACGAGGGCGAGCTGGTCGCCGTAGCCCTCTAGCATTTTCACGACCTGTCCCGGGATGCCCAAACACATGATTCAACACTCCCGTACCGGTGTGAGTAGCTGCGCCACAACGTCTTCGACGGAGCGAACGGCATCGGGAATGGCGGCCGCGAGGGGGGTGGATAGCCCTATGCCTTCCTCAACGCTCTCGATTTCACAACCGACGACGACGGTGTAGGGCGCCGTGCCGCCTAGTGCATTGAGGCTCGCGAACACCGCGACGGGATCCATCGCGTGGGCATCCAGCCCCGTCGCGGACGACAGTGTTTCGTGGTCGGCCTCGAAGACGTGCACGGTGCCAGGCGCTCCTCGGCTTGGCAGGGCGTCGACGAGCACCAGTGCCCGGTACCCCTCAAGAAGGTCATATGCCAGGTGCATGCCTCGGATTCCATAGTCCTCGAGGCGAACTCGCGGACTGGCGAGGCGCGATGGGACATGGCGCATCACCTCGGGTCCGAACCCGTCGTCACCGAGGAAGATGTTGCCGATTCCGGCTACCAGAATCTGGGACGTGATGGATTTCCCCCTACATCCGGCGGATCTTCATGTACCGGCGCATATCGGGCACCGCTCGGATGCCGAGGTAGAGTCCGCCGAGCACAACAACGCCCGCGATGACCGTTGCTGTCACACCTACTGCATGCATGTTGGATTCCCTTCTGTGAGAGGTTCGACTTCGTCGGGTGCGAAGTACAAATAGCGGCCGTACCAGTCGTGTAGGTCGGCGGCCGGATCGTCCTCGAGCACTACGCCGACATGCTGATCGCCGTCGACGTCTTCGTGCACCGATGTGACCCGCGCGATTCTGTCCGCGAAGAACAGGTCCTGCGCGTCGGCTCTCCGCGACGGCCGCAGCCGGACCCGACTACCTCGAGTGATCCGGACACCGTTGACCAGCACGGCGTCGATGTCGGGACGGACTGCGTTGTCGGCCAGGGGGTCCCACCATTCGACACCCTCGGGGATTTCCGGTATCAGGCCGGGTGCTTCGCTGGATGCGTGCGGGTTGCGCAGTACCCCGTGCAGATTCAGCATCGCCTCCGGCGACATCGAATCGCATCGGTCGATAATTTGTGCAGCGCGCGGATCGGTGGCGCGGGCCTGCGCCTTCTCCTCGTCGGTCATCGTCATGACACGCAGCGTGAGGATCTCATCGATCTCCGTCGAGTCGTACAGCGCGCCTTCGCTTTGTTCTGCGATCTCGGGATGGTCGTAGAGGATGATCGGGGAGACCAGCACGAAGTTGTGATCACCTGGCGGGCCGGCGAGCACCGGGAAGCACCGGTGCTGACGGCATCTGGCGGCGGCGTCGACCGCCGAAGCCGGGGGGTCGAGCAGCGATACGAACTCCCCGTCGGTGACCTCGGCAACAAGGTGTGTGCCGATCAACGACAGGGCAATCGCATCGTCCTTGTCCGCCGCGGGTGCAGTGCTGTTGCGAACCGAGACCGTGAGGCGAACAAGCCCGCCGATATGTCCTGCGACGATCGTGAGCTCGGCGTGAATCGTGCGCCGGGTGCGAACAAGCCTGCCACCATCGACGATTTCGACATCGCTGCCGCCGCCAACGGCGATCGGAATGGCGTACTGCTGCGGGAGTTTGGTGAGGTCCGACGGCCCGAACGGGACTTCCCGTGGCACGGCCTCGTCCCAACTCAGCCACGAACGCGCGCCTGCGACCAATTCGTCTACCGGCTCGAATCGGCCGTCACCGAGGGCACGCTCGGCACCGCGATGCTGCAGTTGCAGGAAGCGCACCATGCCGGACACCGACGTGTCACCCTGCGGCTGCACAAGCACCTGCGCCGACAGTGTGTCGTTCTCACCGATCCCGTCAGCCTCGGCGCCCCGCGGGCCGAGTACCCCGAACTGCCAGCGGGACTGGTTCTTTCGCGAGTTGGCCCGATAGGGGTACAGAAGATAGCCCTCGTAGAGGACCGCGTCGGCGACAGCGCGGGCCTGGTCCCAATTCGCGGTCATCGGATATCCCCGGAGGTGCTGGCTCCAAGAAGGGAGGTGATCGCCTCGTCGAACGACAGCAGGCCACGCTCGAACCGGTAGGTCGCAAGCGCGTCGAGCGAGTCCCGATGAAGCCGTATCCACCCGGTATTGGGGAAGTGCTGCTGGACCAGGTCACGCCACGCCGACACCGGCATGTCGTAGCGGTCCTCGCGATCCCATGGCACCTGCTGCACGGAGAAACCGCGTGAGCCTTGCACGAAGAGCGTTCCGCTGAAAAGGAACTGCAACGGAACAGTTCCGTCGCGCAGGGCGTGCAGGTACTTGGCCGATGCCACTTCGAAGTCGTAGGTGCATTCCAGCGGCAGATCGACCTGGGTGGCCCCGCTGAAGCCGGGCACCATGGCCGCGGCGTGCTGCCACAGGAACGTGTGCTGCGTCGACGCCCAGCGTTCGCGCGGCCCGAACAAGTCGACGAGCCCGTCGGCTTCGGCGTCGGAGTATGCGCGACGCAGCGGGTCGATGCGGACCTGACATCGCAACGCAATCGCGTGTACCGGTTCATCGCCGACCGCGACCACACCCACCCGGGCGGTGAGAATCGGTGTCACCGCGTAGGGTTCGGGCGCCACGTCGAGGACCGCGAACGTCACCTCCGTCACGAGTACACCACCTTGCTCCGCTCGCCGATCGCGCCGAAGAACTCGTCCATGTAGGCGCGCACATCGCCGCCACCGTCGAAGCCGCGCCACAGCATGCGTAACCGCCCGACGAACTCGTAGCAGGCGTCGATCGGCAGTAGATGACAGTCGGGGGACCCGGCGTCGTCGTCGGGCACACGGACCAACAGCGCCTCGGTGTCGTCGGTAAGCATGTCCACCCGAGGGTCGGCGGCACGGATGTCGTTCCAGGCCACCATGTCCAATTCCGACTCCGTCGCCCCTGCCGGTCCCGGGTAGAACGCCACCATGCGGTCGAGCGCCGAGTTGCGGAAGAAGAACGCCAGCCCCACCGGGATCTGCAGCGCCTCCCATCGGCGGCGGTCCAGTGCGAAGTCGGGAAAGGCGAGGTAACGATCGGGTACGGCGCGGTAGCGCAACTGGGCATGTTTGTCGGTGAACAACAGGTAGCAGCCGCGGCACACGCACATCAGTTGTCGGCCTTCGACGTTCACGACGTGCTGGTGCTCGTCGGTGATCGCTTCCGAGCACATCTCGCAGCGTTCGCCGGGCTCGGGCGCTTGCCGGTTGGCGCGGATACGGGCCAGAACGTCGTAGGCGCTTGCGGTCATGTCGCCACGGCTTCCGCGACCGCCATCGACAGCACGCCGTCGCGCACCAGCACCGGAATGGGGTCCAGATGAGCCGCGCTGTCGCCGTTGACGCCGCTGCCCGCGTGGACGACGTCGAAGCTGGCGCCGCAGCGTGGACATCGCAGCACCGCATCGGCCAGCACCGCGCCTGTAAGTGACTCCGTGCAAGCGGGGCAGCGATCCCGATAGGCGTAGAAGTTTTCGCCGACCCGGCAGGCCAGCGCCGTCATGCCTGCCACCAGGAACCCGCCGATCTCACCGGGTGCGAGCTCGGCCAACTCGGGGACCGGGTGCCAGGCGGCCGCGCGGTGTCCGTTCGCGTGGACGCGGTTGAGCAGGGTCTCCGCCGGAATGACATGGGATCCAGCCTCCGGTTCGGCCGCCACGACTTCGATCGACGAAATCTCAGGCGCGGCGGCACGGACCGCGTCCTCGACGGCCAGTTCCAACGTCACCGCGGACGACGGGCAGCTCTTGCAGCTACCCGCGAATTGCAGGCGCACGACATCGCCGTCGACGTCGAGCAGATGCACGTCACCACCGTGAGAGCCGAGGTACGGGCGCACACTGTCCAGCGCGTCGGCGACGCGTCGCTCGATGTCGTGCGGATGAAGTCCGTGCACCAGCAGCAGGCTGGCCACCAGGTCATCCCGCGTAAAGGTCTCCGCGAGTTCGGGATTCGCCGAGACGGCCATCTGCATGATCCGCTCCAGACCGGCCCCGTAGAGGTCGGTCACCTCTCGGACGAGCTGCTCGGCGCGCTCGTGCGCAGCCGAGCCACCAGCGGCGCTGGCGTCGAGCAAGGTCTGTATCCGATCGCCCGCCGAGCGCCACTGCGCATCATCGGAGGTTTCGTCCGGGCCTGGCAGTGTGGGCGGGGCCATTCGTTATTCCCCGGTCGCGGACTGGGTTGGTGAATGTAGTAGGTCCAGCGTCTTCCCTTCACCGAGATACATGTGCACCCCGCAGGGCAGGCAGGGGTCGAAACTGCGCACGGTGCGCATGATGTCGATGCCCTTGAAGTGCTCCCGGTCGTTCTCCTCGAAGATCGGTTGGCCCTGGACCGCGTCCTCGTATGGCCCCGGCGTGCCGTAGCTGTCGCGCGGGCTGGCGTTCCATGGCGTTGGGGGATAGGGGTGGTAGTTCGCGATCTTGCCGTCGCGGATCACCATGTGGTGGCTGAGCACTCCGCGCACCGCCTCGGTGAATCCGCAGCCGATGCCCTCGTCGGGCACCTCGAACTTCTCCCACGTCTTGGTCCGGCCGGCACGGATTTCGATGAGCGCCTTCTCCGCGAAATGCAGCGCGCAGGCCGCGGCGTAGGCCTGGAAGTACGTTCGGGCGCGGTTGCGCTCGATCGTATTGCTGCCGTACTGCGGGATCTTCCACTCGAGCGAAACCGGCCCCTTGAGTGCGGTCTTCGGGAAGTTGATCTGCACGCTGTGACCCGTGGACTTCACGTAACCGATGTCGACGAGGTTGGCCAGCGCCGTTGCCCACAGCCGCGCCAGCGGGCCACCTCCGGTGTCCAGTGCCAGGTGATCCTTGCCATCGAACCACCGCGGGGACATCACCCAGCTGTACTTATCCTCCATGTCGCGCTTCTGTGGATGCGGGTTGGTGTGCTGGTTCCACGGGTGGCGCCGATCAACCGGATTGCCCAGGGGGTCGGTCTTGACGAACATCTCCTGATCGGACCAGTCGTCGTAATACGAGCTGCCCAAAAGGATTCGGAGGCCCAAGTTGATGTCCAGCAGCGACGTCGTGACGAGCTTGCCGTTGACGACGACGCCCGGCGTGACGAACATCTTGCGGCCCCAGTTCTCCATGTCCTTGTAGGCGAAGTTGCAGTGCTCGGGATCCTGGAACGAGCCCCAGCAGCCCAACAGTGTGCGCCGCAGACCCACCTGGTCGTAACCCGGCAGGGCCTCGTAGAAGAAGTCGAAGAGGTCGTCATGCATGGGCACGACCTTCTTCATGAACTCGACGTAGCGCATCAAGCGAGTCATGTAGTCGGTCATCAGCTGAACCGTTGCGGTGGTACCGATTCCACCGGGATACAGCGTGGATGGATGCACATGCCTGCCCTCCATGAGGCAGAACATCTCCCGCGTCCACCGGCTGACCTGCAACGCCTCGCGGTAGAAGTCGCCGGTGAACGGGTTGAGCGCCCGCATGATGTCGGCGATCGTCCGGTAGCCGTGCATGTCGGCTTGTGGCGCCTGGGTGTTCTGGGCCTTGGCGAGCACACTCGGGTTGGTCTCAGAGACCATCTTTTCGCAGTAGTCCACGCCGACCAGGTTTTCCTGGAAGATGTTGTGGTCGAACATGTATTCCGCGGCCTCGCCGAGGTTGATCAGCCACTCGGCTAGGTGCGGTGGCCGCACGCCGTATGCCATGTTCTGCGTGTAGACCGAGCACGTGCAGTGGTTGTCACCGCAGATGCCGCAGATACGGCTGGTGATGAAGTGGGCGTCGCGTGGATCCTTTCCCTTCATGAACAGCGAATAGCCGCGGAAGATCGACGACGTGCTGTGGCATTCGACCACCTCGCGATTGTCGAAGTCGATCTTGGTGTAGATGCCGAGGCTGCCAACGATGCGGGTGATGGGATCCCACGCCATTTCCACGAGTTGGCCGGGATCACGCTTGACGTGTGACGGCTCGGGGATGGTGGTTGTCATCGAACTTCTTCTCTCTCGTTGATTGACTGCGCCACAGCGAGATTCGCCGTCTTCAGGACGTGGACCGCCGGGCACCGAAACGAGGCGCACCTACCAGGTGCGGGTCGCTCCGGTTTCGAGTTTCGTGCCCGGATGCCGCCAGCGCGGCTCCTTGTCGACGGTCTTGCCGGTCACATGCCGCAGGCTGCGGATCACCGACCCGTATAGCCCAGACATCGTCGAGGAGACATGCGCGCCGGGCGGTTCGTCCATGAACGGCATGAACTTGTCGGGGAAGCCGGGCATAGTGCAGCCGATGCAGATTCCGCCCACGTTCGGGCAGCCGCCGATCCCGTTGATCCAGCCCCGCTTCGGCACGTTGCACTTCACAACCGGGCCCCAACAGCCAAGTTTGACAATGCATTTCGGCGATCCGTACTCGTCGGCGAAGTCGCCCTGCTCGTAGTAGCCGGCTCTGTCGCACCCCTCGTGAACGGTCGCGCCGAACAGCCACTGGGGTCGCAGTTCATCGTCGAGCGGAATCATCGGGGCCTGCTCAGTGGCCATGTAGAGCAGGTAGGTGAGGGTTTCGGCCATGTTGTCCGGATGGGCCGGGCAGCCGGGTACGCAGACGATCGGGATGCCTGCCTTGCTCTTCCAGTCCCACCCCAGATAGTCGGGCACACCCATGGCGCCGGTCGGATTGCCCGCCATGGCGTGGATCCCGCCGTAGGTGGCGCAGGTTCCGACCGCAACGATGGCGGTCGCCTTGGGCGCCAGGCGGTCCAACCACTCACTGGTAGTCATCGGCTGACCGGTGGCCGGGTCGTTGCCGAACCCGCACCAGTACCCTTCGTCCTTGATCTTCTCGTTGGGTATCGATCCCTCGACGACCAGTACGAACGGGTCGAGTTCACCGCGCTCGGCCCTGAAGAACCAGGCCAGGAAATCGTCGGCGCCCCCATTCGGTCCGCATTCGAAGTCGATGAGGGGCCAATGGACGGCGATCTTGGGCAGACCGGGAAGCGCGCCGAGCGCGATCTCCTCGATGCTCGGTTGGGTGGCGGCAGTCAACGCCACCGAATCCCCGTCACAACTCAAACCCGCGTTAATCCACAGGACGTGGATCAACGCCTCTTCCGCTTTGACTGCTGCTTCGCTTGGCATGCGTCACAGCTCTCTGGGGCCGGGGCTGGCGGCCCCTGTAGCAGGTATCTGCCTGCGCCCACTTCTAGAGCGCTAATTTTTTGGTCTACTCCTGGGACAATGTCTTGTCAACGGATCGTTGTGACAAATCGCTATTTGCCCGAAGCTCGATCCACTTGTACCAGGCCGCGATGCCTTCGCCCGTCCTAGCGGACACTGGCAAAATCTCCGTGGTGGAGTTGATTGAACGGACAAACTTCTCAAAGGCTTCAAGATCGAAGTCAACATAGGGCAATAGATCGATCTTGTTCAGAACCACCAGTCCGGCCGCAGCAAACATATGGGGGTACTTCAGCGGCTTGTCGGCGCCTTCGGTGACGGATATGACCACGAGTTTGCTGTGCTCACCGAGATCGAACAGCGCGGGGCAGACCAGATTGCCGACGTTTTCGATGAACAGCAACGACCGCGGTTGGGGATTCAGCGCCTCGAGCGCACGCCGGATCATCTCGGCGTCGAGATGGCAGCCGGCTCCCGTGTTCACCTGTACCGCGCGGGCGCCGGCCGCCCGGATGCGTTCGGCGTCGAGCAGCGTTTCCTGATCGCCCTCGATGACGGTCACTGGACGACTGCGTGCGAGCGTGCCGATAGTTCGCTCGAGAAGGGTCGTCTTGCCTGCGCCGGGGGAACTAGTGATGTTCAATGCAAGGATCTCGCGCTCGGCCAGCCACTTGCGGTTCTGTTCGGCGAGGAGATCGTTCTTCGCGAGGACCTTCTGTTCCAGAGAGACCGTCTCGGTGTGGACGTGGCCGTGGTCATGGTGGTGGTGCTCGTGTTCGTTTGGGTGGTCATGTGGGTGACCTTCACCGGCAAGCGTGACAACCGCACCGTCTTCGCCACAGCCGCACGTTGCACACATGGTCAGCTCACTTCCATCGAGAGAATCTTCAGGTCCCGCCCCGCAGTGACTTCGACATCGGCACTTCCGCACGGGCACAACAAGATCAAGTCGCGCAGCTCGAATCGCTGGCCGCACGTGCGGCAGCGCGCAGCGCCGGGTTGCAGGTTCAGGTCGAGCCGGGCGCCGTCGGCGACGGTGCCCTCGGCGGCCAGTTCGAAGCAGAACAGCATCGAGTCGGGTACCACGGCACACAGCGCACCGACCTCCAGCTTGACGCTGTGCACCCGGCGACCGGCGGCGTGCTCACACACCGCGTCGACAACACTTTGCGTTATCGCCATTTCGTGCACGCGAGCCCCCGTTCGGGCGGGATGACCTCACGATAGGACGGTGTGCACCCGGGCACAATGAACCGTCCTGGCCGTCGTTCGTCGCAGAGACGACTGAGATCGCAACGCCACGGCGTGTCAACTTGAATCGAACAGGTGTTCGTCTAATGTGGGCAGTGTTCGACGGCTAGATGCTGGTCAGGGCGACTTGTCGGTACCTGCCTCTAGCGTCACGGCCAACTGATCGAAAACCGATCACCGAACACTCACGAGGACGGAGACCACCATGGCGCCACAGGCCCCTGATCGCGAAAAAGCCCTTGAACTCGCGATGGCTCAGATCGAGAAGAACCACGGCAAAGGCTCGGTGATGCGCCTCGGCGACGAGGTGCGCCAGCCGATCTCGGTCATCCCCACTGGCTCGATCGCCCTGGACGTGGCGCTGGGCATCGGCGGGCTTCCGCGCGGCCGGGTCGTCGAGATCTACGGGCCGGAGTCCTCGGGTAAGACCACCGTTGCGCTGCACGCGGTGGCCAACGCCCAGGCGGCCGGCGGCATCGCGGCGTTCATCGACGCAGAGCATGCGCTGGACCCGGAGTACGCCAAGAATCTGGGCGTCGACACCGACTCGCTGCTGGTATCGCAGCCCGACACCGGTGAGCAGGCGCTGGAGATCGCGGACATGCTGGTCCGGTCCGGGGCAATCGACATCCTTGTCATCGACTCGGTGGCCGCGCTGGTGCCGCGGGCTGAGATCGAAGGCGAGATGGGCGACAGCCATGTCGGCTTGCAGGCCCGGTTGATGAGCCAGGCATTGCGCAAAATGACTGGCGCACTGAGCAATTCGAACACCACCGCCATATTCATCAACCAGCTTCGCGAGAAGATCGGCGTGATGTTCGGCTCGCCCGAAACGACAACTGGCGGAAAGGCTTTGAAGTTCTACGCGTCTGTCCGGTTGGACGTCAGGCGAATTGAAACCCTCAAGGACGGCACCGACGCGGTGGGTAACCGCACCCGCTGCAAGGTGGTCAAGAACAAGGTGTCGCCACCGTTCAAGCAGGCCGAGTTCGACATCCTCTACGGCAAGGGCATCAGCCGCGAAGGTTCACTCATCGACATGGGTGTCGAGCAGGGCTTCATCCGCAAGTCCGGCTCCTGGTTCACCTACGAGGGTGAGCAACTGGGCCAGGGCAAGGAGAATGCCCGCACCTTCCTGATCGAAAACGGCGAGGTGGCCAACGAGATCGAGAAGAAGATCAAAGAGAAGCTCGGCATTGGCGCCGTGGTAACCGATGACCTCAGTACTGATGGCGTCCTGCCCGCCCCCGTCGACTTCTGAGCTCTCCCGCGAGGAGCAGGCGCGGGCCTTGTGCCTGCGCCTGCTCACCGCGAGGGCGCGCACCCGGGCAGAGTTGGCCGGGCAGCTGGCCAAGCGGGGTTACCCCGATGACGTCAGTGAGCGGGTGCTTGACCGGCTGGCTGAAGTCGGACTGGTCAACGATGCTGACTTCGCCGAACAGTGGGTCCAGTCACGGCGGGTGCACGCTGGAAAAGGTAAGCGCGCCTTGGCCGCCGAGCTGCGGAACAAGGGTGTGGACAACGACGTGATCACCGACGCGCTGGCGGACATCGACGCAGGGGCGGAGCGGGAACGGGCCGAGCAGCTGGTGCGCGCCAAGCTGCGCCGCGAAGAGCTCAGCGATGACAACGACCCGAAGGTTGCGCGCCGGCTAGTCGGGATGCTGGCCCGCCGCGGCTACAACCAGACAATGGCGTTCGACGTCGTTCGCACGGAGATGGACCTCGAGTTGGAGCGCCGCAGAACCTAACTCGATTACTCCTCTGAATCACTCGAGTCGGTTTGGGCGGCATTGTCTGCACCGTCGTTGTCTGCGCGTTCCTGAATGGCCTCACGCTGCGCGTTGTCGTTGCTTTCGTCAGCCTGGTCGTCGCGGGCCGGCGTGGCATCCGCGTCCGTCAAGTCCGTTGTGTCGGTCGTTCCGGTCGTTGCGGTGGTTTCGGTTGTGCCGCTTCTGACTTCGCCCTGGGCGCTGAACGTCGCGGCGGTGCCGGAGTCAGGTGCCGCGATGACCGACATCCGCCTCTGCGGCTCGTCCTTGTCCGGCTCCTTGACGGTCGGCGTATTGTCCGCCGGCTCGTCAACGCTCTTGAGGGCGCGCTGCTCCGACGGCGAGGCTGTCGGCGCCGATACGTCGCTCGCGGACATCGCCTGCGTGGGCGCGCCCGGCTCGGCGACGGGCTGTGGCGTCACGGGCGTGAAGAACGAGCCGACAAATTCACCGACGGCAGCCACGACGGCGAAGGGCAGCGCGATGAGCTCTGCCAGGAAGCGCACCTGAAAGTCCACGTACTCGGCGGCGAAACCGAGCAGCTCTCGACCGGCGTCCAGCTCAACCTCGACGAGGGTCTGCAGGGCACGGCCGACCGCGACGGGTAGCGGTGTGCCGTTCTGGATGTCCTGGAGAAGCCTGCCGGGAACCGGTACCTGACGCGCGACGAGTTGCGCCCCGGTGACGATGAAGTCCACCACTAGAGCGACGTGGAAGTTCACCTGCTGGCCGACCAGCTCCAACGGGTGGGTGGGCGCCAATGTCGTCGGCGCCGGCAACGGTTGCACCTGCGCCGCGAGCGCGACAACTGGCTGGTCGGGCTGGGGGAAGGGACCACGCGGCGCCGCAGGCGTCAGGACGGCGGCGCCGACTCCGATGACCACGACACCTGATACGAGGCATGAACGAATGCATCCGGTCATGGCTAGGGCACGAAACAGCCCAGCGCCTGGTTCAATCCGCGCTAGACGGCCTTCGCGCCGGGTGCGCCTTCCTGCTCGACGGCCTCGGTCGCCAGCGGCGTCGGGGCGCGCCGCGATCGGCGCATCCGGCCTTCCAGCCAGACCGCGAAGCTTGACAGCGCGAAGTTGACGCTGATCATCAGAATCGCGACGACGATCAAGGCCGGGACGAGGTTGCCGTACGCCGCGCCCAACTGGACACCCTGACGCACCAACTCGAGGAACGTGATGATGAGGCCGATCGCGGAGTCCTTGAGGACGACCACCAGCTGCGAGATCAGCACCGGCAACATCGACGTGATCGCCTGCGGCAGCAGGATCGACCGCATCGTCTGGCCCCAACGTAGGCCGAGCGCGGACGCCGCCTCCGACTGGCCCCTTGGCAGCGCATTGACCCCGGCCCGGACGATTTCGGCAATGACCGCACCGTTGTACAGCGTCAGGCCCGTGATGACGCCCGCCAGCGCCAGGTGCTTTGACGGGAAAACGTCGTATTGCGCGTACAGGGAGTACGCGAAGAGCATGAGGATCAGCACCGGCACGGCGCGGAAGAACTCGACGATCACCGAGCACACCGAGCTGATCGCCTTGTGCGTGGACATCCTGCCCACGCCGAGGACGAAGCCGAGCACCAACGCCAGCACGATGGATACTGCCGCCGCTGTCAGCGTCCCCTGAACACCGGGCCATATGTAGGTTTTCCATAGATTCGCGGTCAGGAACGGTTCCCACTTCGGCGCGGTCAGCTGACCCTTCTCGTCCAGCCGCGAATACACCACCCAGATCACCAGCAGGACGACGAATGCGGTGACGATGTTGAATACCCAGTTGCGCGCCCGTGCCCGAGGTCCCGGCACGTCGAAGAGAACCGATGAACCAGTCATGGCGCTCCGTTCTTCGCGCAAGCGCTCATCACCTTGCCACCGCCAACCGCTTGCCGAGCCACCCGAAGAACAACCCCGTCGGCAACGTCAGGACGACGAAGCCGAAGGCGAAAATCGTTCCGACGGTAAGTATTGCCGCCGTGTTCTCGATCATCTCCTTCATCAGCAGCGCCGCCTCGGCCACCCCGATCGCTGACGCGATGGTGGTGTTCTTCGTCAACGCGATCAGCACCGATCCGAGTGGAATGATCACCGAACGAAACGCCTGTGGCAGCAGGATTATTCGCAGATTCTGGCTGAATGTCAGGCCTAGTGACCGCGCCGCCTCGGCCTGCCCCAGTGGCACCGTGTTCACCCCAGAGCGAATGGTCTCACACACGAATGCCGCCGTGTAGACAGCCAATCCGAGCGCCGCCAACCGGAAGTTGCTGTCCTCGATCGACGTCACCGACTTGGGATCGACCAGCGTGATGCCCAGCGTCTGCGACAACCCGAACGAACAGAACAGGATGATCAACGTCAGCGGGGTGTTGCGCACCACGTTGACGTAGGTCGTCCCGATCCAATTGAGCATCGGTACCGGCGCCAGGCGCATGGCGCCCAACGCCGTACCGAGGACCAGCGCTCCGATCGCGGAGTAGACCGTGAGCTGGATCGTGGTCCAGAACGCCGCGAAGATCTGGTCGCGATAGTCAGTGAAAATTTCCACTTGGGCGGCGGCCCGCTCAGTTCTTGTCGAGCGGCGGCGGCGCCGGTGCCTCAATGCCGGCCGGGCCCAGGTTCTTGTCCCAGGCAGCCTTCCATGCGCCGTCCTGCTCCATCTTCGTGATCGCGTCGTTGATCTTGGTCTGCAGTTCGGTGTCGCCCTTCTTCAGGCCGATGCCGTACTTCTCCTCAGAGAAGGTTTCGCCGACGATCTTGAACGCGCCCGGCGTCTGCGCGGCGTAGCCGGCCAGAATCACCTCGTCGGTGGTCACCGCGTCGACCGCGCCGTTCTTCAACGCCTCGACGCACGCCGAATACGTGTCGTACTGCTGCAGCTGCACACCGGGATACTCGTCCTTGATGCGCTGCGCAGGCGTCGAACCCGACACCGAGCACAACTTCTTGTTGTTCTCCAGCGACGGCGCACCGGTGATGTCTGTGTTGTCCGCGCGCACCAGCAGGCTCTGACCGGTGATCAGATACGGCCCCGCGAAGTCGACCTTCTCCTTGCGGGCGTCGGTGATCGAGTAGGTGGCGGCGATGAACTTGACCTGATCGTTCTGAATCAGCGTCTCCCGCTGCCCCGACGGGGATTCCTTCCACTCGATCTTGTCCTCGCTGTACCCGAGCTGCTCGGCCACGTACTTCGCGACATCGACATCGAAGCCGCTCATGGTGCCGTCGGGATTCTTCAGCCCGAGACCGGGCTGGTCGAACTTCGTTCCGATGACGATCGTGTCGCCATCGCCGCCGCCATCACCACCGCCACAGGCGGTCACCGAAAGCGGCAACGCGATGGCGAGTGCAACTGCGGCTGCGACCCGCACTTTGAGAGACGGCATGGAAGGTTCCTTTCGCCGAGCGTTAGTGGTGGAGAATCTTGCCGAGAAAGTCTTTGGCGCGATCGGTTTGCGGATTGCTGAAGAAGTCGGTCGGTTTGGCGGTCTCGACGATGGCGCCGCCGTCCATGAAGACAACGCGGTTCGCAGCGCCCCTGGCGAAGCCCATCTCGTGGGTCACCACCAGCATCGTCATCCCTTCCTTGGCCAGGGACGTCATCACGTTCAGCACCTCGTTGATCATCTCTGGATCGAGCGCGCTTGTCGGCTCGTCGAACAGCATGACCTTCGGGTTCATCGCGAGCGACCGCGCAATCGCCACCCGCTGCTGCTGGCCGCCCGACAGCTGAGCCGGGTACTTGTCCGCCTGGTTGGCGATGCCGACCCGCTCCAGAAGCTCCATCGCCTTCTCGCGAGCCTCTGTCTTCGATTTCTTGCGCACCTTCATCGGCGCCAGCGTGACGTTGTCGAGGATTGTCTTGTGCGCGAACAGGTTGAACGACTGAAACACCATGCCGACGTCGGACCGCAGCTGCGCGAGCTTCTTGCCCTCTTCGGGCAGCACCTCGCCGTCGATCGCAATAGTGCCGGAGTCAATGGGCTCGAGCCGATTGATGGTGCGGCACAACGTCGACTTGCCCGACCCCGACGGACCCAGCACCACGATCACTTCTGCGCGATCCACGTCCAGGTTGATGTCCTTGAGGACATGCAGGCTGCCGAAATGCTTGTTGACGGCCTTGATCGAGACCATCGGCACCGCTGTTGGAGTCGGATTCGCTTCCTTCACATCCGACCCGGTCGTCTCCATGGGTGCAGACCTTACCCAGGGAACGCCCAGCGTGCCTGGAACTCGCCAATCCGCTCAAATCCTCACGCGGGCCCGTCCGTACCATGGGGCCGTGACTTTGATGGCGGCCCCTGAGGCGACGGCGCAGACTGCCGTTCGCCAGGCGAGCCGCACCTATCAGGTCCGCACCTACGGCTGCCAGATGAATGTGCACGACTCTGAGCGGTTGGCCGGGTTGCTGGAGGCCGCCGGGTACCGGCGCGCGGCCGACGGCGCCGATGCCGACGTTGTCGTCTTCAACACCTGCGCAGTACGGGAAAACGCCGACAACAAGCTGTACGGCAACCTGAGCCATCTGGTCCCTCGCAAGCAGGCCGACCCCGATATGCAGATCGCGGTCGGCGGCTGCCTGGCCCAGAAGGACCGCGAGGCGGTGCTGCGCAAAGCCCCGTGGGTCGACGTGGTGTTCGGCACGCACAACATCGGCTCGCTGCCGACGCTTCTCGAGCGCGCCCGCCACAACAAGTCGGCCCAGATCGAAATCGTCGAGGCGCTCAAGGAATTCCCATCAGCACTGCCCGCCGCGCGCGAATCCGCTTACGCCGCATGGGTTTCGATCTCAGTCGGCTGCAACAACACCTGCACTTTCTGCATCGTGCCCGCGCTGCGTGGCAAGGAGGTCGACCGCAGGCCAGGCGATGTGCTCGCCGAAGTACAGTCGTTGGTCGACCAGGGTGTCCTCGAGGTAACCCTGTTGGGCCAGAACGTCAACGCCTACGGTGTGTCGTTCGCCGATCCGGAACAGCCGCGCGACAAAGGGGCGTTCGCGAAGCTGCTGCGCGCATGCGGACGAATCGACGGGCTGGAGCGGGTGCGATTCACGTCGCCGCACCCCGCCGAGTTCACCGACGACGTGATCGAGGCGATGGCCGACACGCCCAATGTGTGCCCGACGCTGCACATGCCGCTGCAGTCCGGGTCCGACCGCGTGCTGCGGGCGATGCGCCGGTCGTACCGCGCCGAGAAGTACCTCGGCATCATCGACCGGGTGCGGGCTGCGATTCCCCACGCCGCGATCACCACCGACCTCATCGTCGGATTCCCCGGCGAAACCGAGGACGACTTCCAGGCCACGCTCGACGTGGTCGCCAAGGCGCGGTTCGCCAGCGCGTTCACCTTCCAGTACTCCAAGCGGCCAGGGACGCCGGCGGCCGAGCTCGACGGTCAGATCCCCAAAGCCGTTGTGCAAGAACGCTATCAGCGGCTCATCGAGCTCCAGGAGAGAATCTCCCTCGAGGAGAACGCCGCCCAAGTCGGGCGCACAGTCGAGCTGCTGGTCGCCACGGGCGAGGGGCGCAAGGATGCGAGCACCGCCCGGCTGTCCGGACGCGCACGTGACGGCCGGCTGGTGCATTTCAATCCGAACGGACGCGACATCCGGCCCGGCGATGTCGTCACCACCACCGTCACTGGCGCTGCGCCGCACCACTTGATCGCCGACAGCGAGTTGCAGACCCATCGGCGCACCAGGGCAGGCGATGCGCACGCCGCGGGTCAACGGCCCAATGGTGTCGGCCTCGGCATGCCGGGCATCGGCGCGCCCGCAGAGCAGCCGACCTCGACCGGGTGCGCGCGGTGAGCGCCGGCGACCAGAACAACGGCGACTTCGAAGAGTTCAAGGGCGACATCGAGGCCGCGGAACGCCGCGTCGCGGGTGAAATCGATCCCGGCGCACGGGCATTGGTGATCGCGGTCTGTGTCTTTGTATTGCTGTTGACCTTCGTTCTGCCGCACACCGGCGACGCCAAGGGCTTCAACGTGCTGGTCGGCGACGACGTGGCGATCCGCAACGGAATTGCATTGCCGTCGCGGGTATTCACCTGGCTGATCCTGGTGTTCAGTGTCGGGTTCTCGATGCTTGCCCTGCTGACTCGGCGGTGGGCACTGGCATGGGTTGCGCTGGCCGGCTCCACCGTCGCGTCGTTCCTGGGCCTGCTCGCCGTGTGGTCACGACAGACCGCGCCGGAGCCTCACCCCGGACCGGGCATCGGGCTGGTCGTCGCCTGGATCGCGGTCATTGCGCTGACCATCAACTGGGCGCGTGCGGTGTGGGCGCGCACCGCGCTTCAGCTCGCGGCCGAAGAGGAACGCCGTCGCGTGGCCGCCGAACGACACAAGAAAAGCCTGCTGGACAGCCTCGACGACGACACCGACGACGACGGCCCCGAAACGAGCTAGGTCTTTCTGCCGAGCGCTTCGGCCGCGGCCTCGGCCCACTGCCTCCACTGTTCGGCGCTCGCTCGCGCCTCCTCGGCGTCCTTCGTCCGCCCGGCCGCCGCGGCCTTCTCGGCCTGGCGCTCGAATTGCTCTGCGCGCTCGCGGAATTGGTCGGCGCGGGCCTGAGCCTCTGGGTCTACGCCCCGCGTCGGAGCGTCGCGCACCTTTTTCTCGACCGCACGCAGCCGTCGCTCGAGTTCGGCGCCGCGTTCGCGCGGCACCTTGCCGATCGCGTCCCATTTGTCGCCGATTGCGCGCAGTGCCGCACGCGCCGCGTCGAGATCGGACGTGTCGAGCTTCTCCGCCTGGGCCAGCAGCGCCTCTTTGGCGTCGGCGTTGGCGCGGAACTCGGCGTCACGTTCGGCGCTGGCCGCGTTGCGGGCCGAGAAGAAGGTGTCCTGAGCGGCCTTGAACCGCTGCCACAGCGCGTCGTCGACGTCTTTGGCAGCCCGGCCCGCTGCCTTCCACTCGGTCAGCAGGTCGCGGAACGCCGCGCCAGTTGCGCCCCAGTCTGTGGAGTCGGCCAGTTCTTCGGCGCGTTCGCACAGCGTCTCCTTGGCCTGCCGGGCCCCCGCCCGCTCGCGGTCGAGCTCAGCGAAATGCGATCCACGCCTGCGATTGAAAACCTCCCTGGCCGCCGAATAGCGCTTCCACAACGCGTCATCGGTCTTGCGGTCCAGGCCGCTGATCGTGCGCCACTCCTCGAGGATTTCCCGGAGCCGGTCGCCTGCGGCCTTCCATTGGGTGGAGTTTTCGGCCAGTTCCTCGGCTTCTGCGGCCAATGCTTCCTTGCGTGCGGTCTGCGCCGCCCGGTGTTCCTCACGCTTGGATTTCTCTTGCGCGGCGGCGGTGTCTGCGTGATCGATGATCGTCGACAGGCGGGCCGCCAGCGCGTCGACGTCGCCGAGCACGTGTGCCTCCGAAAGGCTTTCCGCCAGTGCCGCCGCAGCGGCCTTGATCTTGCGGGCATCGCCGGTGCCCGACTCCAACCGGGTCTCCATCAGCGCGACCTCGGTCTGCAGGTCGTCGAATCGCAGACCGAAATGCGCGAACGCGGCCTCGGGGTCACCAGCCTGCCAGGAGCCGATCATGCGTTCGCCTGAGGCCGTGATCAGCCAGACCGTGCCATCGGGGTCGACGCGGCCGAACCGGTGGGGATCGCTCGACACGGGTGCGGCGATTGTCGGTACGGCCGCCCTGCCAGGGCGGGGGACTGGGCGCGACGGTCCGGGGCGGGGAGCGGGTTTGGGGGTGGAGGGTTGGGCTGATTCCCCGGTCACTTCGTTCGTGCCCGCCGGACCACCTGGTTCGCTCGTCGTCATATCCGTCACCTCGTACCCTCCGCGCGGGAACCCGCGCACCTGCCGCGCGACGCGGCGCCTGATAGCTCGAACGCTATTCAAACAGGTCGCCGCGTCTCGTGCCCACGCCTTTGCGATCGCATTTGCCTAGGCTCGTCTCGAACAACAACGGGAGGTCATCGATGGCGAAGGCGGACATCGCCGTTCTGTTCGCCCTCGGCGCTGCCTTCTTCATCGCCGTCGGCGACGTCATCCACCAGCGGTCCGCCCATGAGGTCACCGACGAGCCGGTCGGCCACGTGGCCTTGTTCATGCAGTTGCTCCGCGATCGTCAATGGTGGTTGGGCAGCCTGGTGGCCGCCGCCGGATTCGCATTCCAGGCCGCGGCGCTTGGCTTCGGATCGGTGCTGCTTGTGCAGGCGCTGCTGGTCACGTCGCTGCTGTTCGCCCTGCCGATCAACGCGCGACTGACCCACCGGCGGGTGACCCGGTGGGAATGGACGTGGGCCGCGCTGCTCGCCGCCTCGGTTGCCATCATCGTGATCGTCGGAAACCCGACCGCAGGGCACTCCCGCGCGTCCCTGGAGACCTGGACGTCGGTGATCGCGGTGCTGGGCCCCGCGATGGTGCTGTGTGTGATCGGCGCGGGCATCTGGAAAGGCCCGACGAGCGCCGTGCTGTTGGCGATGGTGTCTGGCGCGCTCTGGGGCGTGTTCGCGGTGCTGACGAAGGGCGTCGTGGACCGGCTCGACGACGGTATCTGGGAAGTGGTGCGCACGCCGGAGCTGTACGTGTGGGCGCTGGTCGGGGTCGCGGGTACCGCCTGGCAGCAGTCGTCGTTTCGGGCGGGCTCGCTGACAGCGTCGTTGCCGACCATGACTATCACCGAGCCGATCGTGGGCTCGGCGCTGGGCATTGTCGTGTTGGGTGAAATGTTGCGGCCGGGGGAGGCCGGCTGGCTGACCCTCGTCGTCGCCGTGGCGGTGATGATCGTCGCGACCGCCGCGCTGGCCCGCGGCGAGGCGGTCACCGCCGCCCAAGCGCCAGCCTGACCGTTACTTTGGTGGCGTGCTGAGCGCCATCGCGATTGTCCCCTCGGCGCCCGCCATGGTGCCGGAACTGGCGGGTGCTGCCGCCGCCGAGCTGTCCGACCTGCGGGACGCGGTGTTCGCCGCCGCGGCGTCGCTGCCGATGCGGTGGATCGTCATCGGCGTCGGCGCCACCGATTCGGTCGTCGGCCCGGACAGGGTTGGCACATTCGCCGGCTACGGCGTCGACCTGCCGATCGCGTTGTCTGCCGGCGGTGAGCAGGAGCCCGCGGAACTGCCGTTGTGCGCGCTGATCGCGGGCTGGGTTCGCGGCCAGGTCAATCCGGGGGCGCACGCTGAGGCGCGGGTGTCCGCTGCCGACCTCGATGTGGACACCGCGGTGGAGCGTGGCAGGCGCCTGCGCGCTGAGATCGACGAGGCCGCAGATCCGGTGGGTCTCCTCGTCGTCGCAGACGGCGCGCACACCCTCACTCCGTCCGCACCCGGCGGATACGACCCCGACTCCGTCCCGCTGCAGACCGCGCTTGACGACGCGTTGGGTCACGGCGATGCCGCGGCGCTGACCCGGCTTCCTGCCGGGATCGTCGGCAGGGTGGCCTATCAGGTCTTGGCGGGACTGACCGAACCGCGGCCACGGTCGGCCAAAGAGCTGTACCGCGGCGCGCCCTACGGTGTCGGCTACTTCGTCGGCGCCTGGCAACCATGAGGAGACCGCTGGCGATCATCGGTCCGACGGGCACCGGAAAGTCGGCGCTGGCGTTGGCAGTCGCGCAGCGCGTAGGCGGCGAGATCGTGAACGCCGACGCCATGCAGCTCTACCGCGGCATGGACATCGGCACCGCGAAACTGTCCGTCGCCGAGCGCCGCGGTGTCCCGCACCACCAGCTCGATGTCCTCGATGTCACCGAGACCGCCACCGTCGCGCGTTACCAGCAGGCGGCGTCGGCCGATATCGAGACGATCGCAGGCCGAGGGGCGGTGCCGATCGTCGTCGGCGGATCGATGATGTACATCCAGTCGCTGCTCGACGAGTGGTCGTTCCCCGCCACCGACCCGTCCGTGCGGGCGAAATGGGAGCAGCGGCTGGCTGAGGTCGGCGTCGGCGCATTGCACAAGCAGCTGGCACAGGTGGACTCCGAGGCCGCCTCTTCCATCCTGCCCACGGACGGCCGCCGTATCGTGCGGGCGCTGGAGGTCGTCGAGCTGACCGGCCTACCCTTCGCGGCATCGGCCCCTCGGATCGGGGCGCCCCGATGGGACACCGTCATCGTCGGGTTGGATTGGGACACAACTGTTCTCGACGAGCGGCTGGCGCAGCGCACCGACAAGATGTTCGACGACGGGCTCGTCGAGGAGGTGCGGACACTGCTGGGCCGCGGGCTGCGCGACGGCGTCACCGCCTCACGTGCGCTCGGGTACGCCCAGGTGATCGCCGATCTCGACGTCGGCGGCGACGGCGCGGCCGCCCGCGAGCCGACCTTCATCGGCACTCGACGCTACGTGCGCAGGCAACGATCGTGGTTCCGTCGCGATCATCGCATCGTGTGGCTAGACGGCGCCGCGTCCAACAACGTCGACGAGACCCTGCGAGTGTGGCGACACGTATCCTGAACTCGTGCTATTCGCCAAGGGTCACGGCACGCAGAACGATTTCGTGCTGCTGCCGGACCCTGATGCCCGCCTGACGCTGACCCCGGCAGTGGTCGCCGCGCTGTGTGACCGACGCCAGGGTTTGGGCGCCGACGGCGTGTTGAGGGTCACCACGGCCGCGGGCGCCCAGTCCGCCGGCGTATTCGACCGGCTTCCCGAGGGCGTGGCGCCCGGCGATTGGTACATGGATTACCGCAACGCCGACGGATCGATCGCGCAGATGTGTGGCAACGGCGTGCGGGTCTTCGCGCATTACCTACGGGCCAGCGGGCTGGAGAGCCGCGACGAATTCGTGGTGGGCTCGCTCGCGGGGCCGCGACCGGTCGTCCTGCACCGCTGGGACAGCACGACTGCCGACGTCACAGTCGAGATGGGCAAGACCAATCAGCTCGGTACCGGCGAGGCGATCGTCGGCGGCCGGCCGTTCGCAGGTCTGGCCATCGATGTCGGCAACCCGCATCTGGCGTGCGTCGACCCCGATCTGACCCTCGACGAACTTGCGGCCCTCGACGTCGCCGCACCGGTTTCGTTTGATCGCGCGCAATTCCCCGACGGTGTCAACGTCGAAGTGCTTACCGCCCCGCACGGTGGAGTGGTGTCGATGCGGGTACACGAGAGGGGTGTCGGCGAAACCCGATCGTGTGGCACCGGAACCGTCGCCGCCGCGGTTGCGGCGCTGGCATTCGGCGGTGCGACCGCGGGCACGCTGCGGGTCCGTATCCCCGGGGGCGAGGTCATCGTCACGGTCACCGACGCAACCAGCTACCTGCGCGGGCCGTCGGTGCTAGTGGCCCGCGGCGAGTTGTCGCAGGAATGGTGGCGCGTTGCGCATCGTTAATTCAGGTGCACGATCTGCTGCAGGCGTGCAAACCTGTGAAGACCTATGACTTCTCCCAATTTCCCGTTCAGGAGCACCCCCAGCGCGGGTGAGCTCGCTCTCGAAGACCGCACGGCGTTGCGCCGCGTGGCCGGTCTGTCGACCGAACTCGCCGATGTCACCGAGGTCGAATACCGGCAGCTGCGGCTGGAACGCGTCGTGCTCGTCGGTGTATGGACCGACGGCAGCGCCGCCGATGCTGACGCCAGCCTCGCCGAGCTCGCGGCGCTCGCCGAGACGGCCGGCTCCGAAGTCCTGGAGGGATTGATCCAGCGGCGAGACAAGCCCGACGCGTCGACCTACATCGGCTCCGGCAAGGCGCAGGAACTGCGCGAGGTGGTGCTGGCCACTGGCGCCGACACTGTCATCTGCGACGGTGAGCTGAGTCCCGCTCAGCTGACGGCGCTGGAGAAGGCGGTCAAGGTCAAGGTCATCGACCGCACGGCGCTGATCCTCGACATCTTCGCCCAGCACGCCACCAGCAGGGAAGGCAAGGCGCAAGTCGCTTATGCCCAAATGGAATACATGTTGCCGAGGCTGCGCGGCTGGGGCGAATCGATGTCGCGTCAGGCCGGCGGCCGAGCCGGCGGCAGCGGTGGCGGTGTGGGCCTTCGTGGTCCGGGTGAGACGAAGATCGAGACGGACCGCCGTCGCATCCGCGAGCGAATGGCCAAGTTGCGCCGCGAAATCAAGGACATGAAGAAAGTCCGCGACACCCAGCGTGGCCGTCGGCTGGCCAGCGACGTGGCCTCGATCGCAATTGTCGGCTACACCAACGCAGGCAAGTCGAGTCTTCTCAACGCGTTGACCGGAGCCGGTGTACTTGTCGAGAACGCGTTGTTCGCCACACTCGAACCCACCACGCGCCGTGGGGAATTCGAGGACGGACGGCCGTTCGTGATGACCGACACCGTCGGGTTTGTCCGGCATCTGCCCACGCAGCTGGTGGAGGCGTTCCGCTCCACACTGGAAGAAGTGGTCGACGCCGATCTACTGGTGCACGTGGTCGACGGCTCCGACGTCAACCCCTTCGCGCAGATCAACGCGGTCCGACAGGTGGTCAACGACGTTATTGCTGATCACGAGGGCCGGCCGGCTCCGGAGTTGTTGGTGGTCAACAAGGTCGACGCGGCAAGCGATCTGGCGATGGCACAGATGCGCCGCGCGCTGCCCGACGCGGTGTTCGTCTCCGCGCATACGGGCGAGGGTCTGGGCCGGTTGCAGCAGCGAATGGCCGAGATGATCGCGCCGACGGACACCATGGTCGACGTGACGATCCCGTACGACCGCGGCGAACTCGTCAACAGGGTTCATGCCGACGGCCGCGTGGACGCCACCGAGCACACCGCAGACGGCACCAGAATCAAAGCGCGGGTACCTGTTCCGTTGGCCGCCAGCCTGCGCGAGTTCTCGACGTTCTCCAACTCCTGAACCGCCGCTAAGTCCGCACGCGCCGGCTGTCATCCATCGGGTCGCCGCCCTCTGTGAGCCACGCGGACGGGTCGGCGGGTTCGGCAATGTAATCGAATAGTCCGGTCAGCGGCAGCGGCCGGCCGCAGAAGTATCCCTGCGCGACCGTGCAACCGCAATTGACAAGGGCCCTGGCCGTTTCGGCGTTCTCGACTCCTTCTGCCACTGCGGTCAGGCCCAGGGTCTCGGCGAGATCGATCACAGTGCGCACGATTTCGGCGGCGCGCCGATCCGCGGTGATGGGTGCGATGAAGGAACGGTCCAGCTTGACCTCGTCAATCGGTAGCTCGCGCAAGTAGGACAACGCCGAGTAACCCGTGCCGAAATCGTCGATGGCGATACCGACGCCCAATTCGCGCAGCTCGTGAAGGACGTTGAGCGCACGGTTGCGGTTGCTCAGCAGAAAGTCTTCGGTTATCTCGACAACCACCAGACTCGGGCTCAGGTCGCGGCGGGACAATGCGTCGGAGATCTGCAGCGGCAGATCGAGGTCACCGAGACTCGGCGGGAACAGATTCACCGCAACGGGCAGCGGGCCATGCCGGTCGCGCAACTGCACAGCGCCGTCGAGTGCCTCATCGAGGACGGCCATCGTCATCGCGTGCATGAGCCCGTTCTGCCGCACGGCGGGAAGGAAGTGTTCCGGCCCGATGAGCCCGTGCTCTGGATGATCCCAGCGGACAAGGGCTTCGACGCCGACTACGGTGCCCGATCGCAGATCGACCTTGGGCTGATAGTGCGCGCACAGATCGCGATTCGCGACCGCAATACGCAATTGATCGAGCAGCCGCATGCTCGCGCGTGTGGTTTCGAGCGCTCGGTTGCCTGCGGCTTCGGTGGCGTAGAACACGTAGCCGACGCGCTGCTGCTTCGCGCGGTACATCGCGATGTCTGCGTGGCGCAGCAATGTACCGACGTCTTCACCGTGGGAAGGGCTGGCCGCGATGCCAATGCTGCCCGTGACCTGTACTCGAAGGCCCTCGAGCGGCACGGGTTTTTCTACGACGTCGAGCAATCTGCTTGCCGCTTGGGTGGCGCCGGCCTCGTCGGCGTCGGGCAGGAGTACGGCGAACTCGTCACCGCCGAGGCGGACGAGCAGGTCCTCGTCGCGCAGGCTGGCATTCAACCGGGCGGCGACAACGCGCAGCAGTTCGTCTCCTGCGGCGTGGCCCAGGGAGTCGTTGATGTCTTTGAAGTTGTCGAGGTCCAAGAGCAGCAGTGCCGGCGAAAGTCCGTGGTTCGGGGTTCGTAGTAACAAGCCCGCTCGCGTGTAGAAGCCGCGCCGGTTCGGCAGCCCGGTCAGATCGTCGGTCCGCGCGAGATGGGCATGTTCACCCGCGGGGCCCGATTCCCAGTAAGCGGCCAAGATCCGGCCCATCGACGCCAGCACGGTAGTGAGTGCGAGATACGTTGCAGCCCGGACAATTTCGACGTAATCGTCGAGTATCAGAATGAACAGGCCCAAACAGGTGCACACAATCGGGACGGCCAAGGGAACCGCGCGCGGGACACTCTCGATCGAGGCTCGGCGATGCCGTCCCGGTGCCAACGCGGTCATCGTTGCAGCGACGACGGACGCTGCGTCGACGAAACCGCCGTACGTGTACGAGTCGTCAAGGGCCTGAAGCAGATAGACGGAGTCGACGAATGCGAACAGCGCCGATCCGAGAATGAGCCACCATAGTCCGTGCGGCGGGTGCCACCGAAACACCGCGCACGCCGCAAGCATGGCGGCCAGCAGGACGATGTCCAGAATCGGATACGCCAGAGTTGTCGCCACTACAACAATGCCGGTGCCCAACTCCGACAACGCGGCGGGCAGGACCAACGCGGCCGCTACGGATGCGGTTCCCAGCCCCACCAGGAGTCCGTCCAGTCCGACAGTCAGCGGGAAATGCTCGATCCGAGCCCGCACGAGCAGCCACACCGCGAGGAAGACGCAGGGGTAGTACGCCAGCCACATCACATCCGTCAGTGTCGGGAATGGTTCTGGCACGATCGGCTGGATGAACCAGCACCAATAGGTGTTGGCAAGCGCACAGAACGCCAAAGCCGCCGCCACGAACTGCCAGGCGCGACGATCGGGACTCGACGGCCGAATCCGGACCACGCACAGCAGCGCGGCAGCTCCGTAGGCGAGGTTCTGCCAGATCCCGTCGATCCACCATGAGTAATCGTGGTCGCGATCGATTAGGGGCAACGTTGTGCAGAGATACGTTGCGATGACGACCAGCAGGGGGAACTGCAGCCGTGTGCGCCATCGTCCGCCCGCCCGGGCAGCCTTCGGGTCTGGCGGCACCGGCCGTACAAACGTGGGTCGCAACTCAGAGCCGGCGGACCCTCTGTGGCAAATCCCCACTCCGTCTCCCAAACGGCCAAAACCAGCTTTCCGAGCGCAAGCCGTGTCTGTATTAGCAGATCGTATCGGCGTTCAGGCAGTGCAAGACGCACCAATATGCGGCCGCAGCTAAGACCGGAGTGCGGCCAGGCATCCTCAGTGTCGAGAGCCCGCGACCGACGGGACTGACATAGGTGGCTTTGCGTGCGCCGAATCAGCGCCCCCCACAGTCATGTTGGCGAACGCGAAGCCACGATGTTGCGAGTCCGGACGTAGGGAGGTGCCCGCACCCCACGACGCGGGCACCTCAGCTCATGTGCGCGCTATTGCTCGGACTTCTGGCGCTCTTCGGCCGCTTTGGCGGCCGCGCGGGCGCTGTCGGCTTCAGCTTCCTTCTTGGCTGCGTTGCGCTGAGCGTCAGCCTTGTCCTGCTGGGCCTGGCCCTCGCGGTACAGATCATCACGGCCCGCGACGGCACCGGCGACTTCCTTGGCTTTGCCCTTGACTCCTTCGACTACACCCTTGACCGCTTCTTCGGGACCGCTGTTCTTATCCGACATGAGCTGACTGTTCCCAGTTGGCCATTTCGCTAAACACGGATTCGTACAAGGTGACAGAGTTGGCAATGTTTGCGGTCGGCTGAAATCAGACGTCATCAGTTCGTTTGATCCGGCCGACGCCCGGGACAAAACGGCCGACCTTCGCGGCGTAGCGGACATACGCGTCGCCATGTGCCCACCGAAGATAGGGTTCCTCGACGCGTCGGACGTGCACGTCGATGCCCAATGCCACTGCGACGACACCGGTCAGGGCGACCGCGTTCGGTGCCATCAGTGCCAACCCGGCCGCGGTGACGATGATGAACGTGAAGATCGGGTTGCGGATCACCGCGAACAAGCCGGTTGTGACCAGTTCAGGGCGCTCGGTGTAATCGATGGTGGCCCGCCACGACGTGCCCATCCCGGACTGCGCGACCCACACTGCGCCAATGCCGAAGGCGGCCAACAACGTTCCGGCGACGCGCACCCCGGTGAATTCGAGATAGCGCACCGCGTCCATCCGGCTCGTGGCAGCGAGGACGGCGCCTGCGACAGTCGTCGTCATTCCCGCGAATGCGACCGCACCGCCTGCGAAATCGGATGCCTTCAAGCCCGAGACGCGACGTGGAGTTCCCGTCGACCCGGTCGAGCGCCAGTGCAGATAGCCCCGCGCCAGCACGTCGACGGCGAAGAAAACGAGGAACAACGCCACCGCCAGCCATGCGAACGCGATTTCCATGTCGGGCGTTACGGCCCGGATCGGATTGTCGGCGGCTCGTGCGCCCGCACCGGCGGCAGTGGCGCGGTGTACTTCTCGACCTGCACCAGCGCGTGGGCGCCGGTGCACCCCCTGGCCAGCGACGAGGTCCCGACGTCGTCGGTCAGCACATTGGGATTGCCGTGCACGCACATGGTGTCCGGATCGGCGGGATCCAACGGATCGAACCACGCGCCGGTCGGAAGCTGCACCACATCGGGGCGCAGCCGATCGTCGATTACCACCCCGGCCAGGCAGGCCCCGCGGTAGTTGAACACCCTGACCACATCGCCGTCGGACAGCCGGCGCGCGGCCGCGTCCGTCGGGTGCATCCGGATCGGTTCGCGCCCTTGCACTTTGGATGCCTGGCTGGTGGCGCCGCCATCCAGCTGACTGTGCAGCCTTGACGCGGGCTGGTTGGCCAGCAGGTGCAGCGGATAGCTGGCCGCGCGGGAGCCACCGAGCCATTCGGCGGGCTCGTACCATTTGGGGTGGCCGGCGCAGTCGTCATAGCCGAAGCTGTCGATGTCGGCCGAGAAGATCTCGATACGACCGCTAGGGGTGCCAAGTCGGTTCGCCTGCGGGTCGGCGCGAAAGTCGGCCAGCAGGGTGAGCCCGTTCTCGGTGGGGAGCCGCACCCGGCCCATCGCCCAGAAGTCGTCGAATTCCGGTACCGCGAAATCCAGCCCCGCGGCCCATTTGTCGTACAGATGCACCAGCCACTGCCAGGCACTTCGGCCCTCGGTGAACTGTTCGCCGAATCCCAGCGTTTCGGCCAGGGCCGCGAAAGTCGTGTAATCGTCGCGGGATTGGGCATATGGCTCGGCCATCTTGGGCATCGCCATCAGCAGCGGATCGTTTCGCGAACCGGAGTAGTCGTTGCGTTCGAACGGCGTGGTCGACGGCACCACGATGTCGGCGTGCTTGGCCATCGCGGTCCAGTAGGGTTCGTGCACCACGATGGTGTCGACCCTGGCGAGCGCCCGCCGCAGCCGCGGGATGTTTTGGTGGTGGTGAAACGGATTCCCGCCTGCCCAGTACACCAATCTGATGTCGGGGTACGTCAGCCGTCGCCCGTTGTAGTCGAAAGGCTCACCGGGGTGCAGCAGCATGTCGCTGATCGCGGCGACCGGGATGAACGTCTGCACCGGATTCGGCCCCTGCGGCAGCTTGGGCAGGCGAAAGCGCAGTGGCGGCAGTCCCGGCTCGTTCATCGAGCCGTAGCCGTGGCCGAAACCGCCTCCAGGAAGGCCGATTTGGCCCAGCATCGCGGCAAGCGTCAAACCCATCCATGGCGCCTGTTCGCCGTGCAGCGTGCGCTGCAGCGACCAGCTGACGGTGACGATGGTGCGGCAGGCGGCCATCCGCCTCGCCAACCCGATGAGGTCCTCGGCGGGCAACCCGCAGATCGGCGACGCCCACTGCGGTGACTTCGGCACACCGTCGTCGAGGCCGAGCAGATAGCGCTCGAAGCGCTCGTAACCGGTGCAGTACGTGCGGAGAAAGCCCCGATCGGCCAGCGACTCGGTGGCCAGCACGTGCGCCAGAGCGAGCATGATGGCCACGTCGGTGCCAGGCACCGCCGCATGCCATTCGCAGTCGCCCTCGACGTCATCACGCAGCGGCGAGAAGGACACGATCCGACCGCCACGGTCGCGGAAGCGGCGCAACGCGTCCCGCGCCGGATGCGCAGTGGTGCCACCGTGATTGATCGCGGTGTTCTTCAAAGCCAGCCCGCCGAAACACACCAGCAGATCGGTGTGCTCGACGATGACCTCCCATGAGGTGGATCGCTTGAACAGATCATCGTGGTTGCCGACCACTCGTGGCATGATCACCCCGGTCGCGCCAAGGCTGTACGAGTGCCGTGAAAAGGTATATCCACCAAGGAGTTTGAGGAACCGGTGCACCTGGCTCTGCGCGTGGTGGAACCGGCCGGCACTGGCCCAGCCGTACGAGCCGCCGTAGATCGCCTCGTTGCCGTGGGTGTCGACGACCCGGCGTAGCTCGCCGGCCAGCAGTTCGGTGAGCTCCTCCCATGAGACGGCGACGAACTCGTCGGCGCCACGGCGCGTACTCGGGCCCGGTCCGTTGCGCAGCCAGCCGCGCCGCACCGCAGGCGTGGTGATCCGCGAGCGGTGCCGGATTGACCCGGGAAGGTTGCCCAACAATGGCGATGGATCGGTGTCGCCGTCGAAAGGTGTGACTGAAGCGATGTCACCGGAATCGATGGTCGCGGTGAATGCGCCCCAGTGCGTGAGGCTGGTTGGGGCTCCGGAGCCGCTCGGTTGGCGACATTGGGGCTGCACCATGGCGGCGAGTCTAGGGCCGGCGACCGACCTCCTCCGGCCAACCAACCACCCGGTTGGATGGTATATCGTCGGTGCAACGCCCCACCGATCCGGAGGTCAGCCTTGGGCACCGAAAAATCGCCCGTCGTCCTGTATGAACGCACGCTCTTCGAGCCCGACCACGACCTGTTCCGCGAGTCGTATCGGGCGTTTCTGGATCGCCACGTGGCGCCCTTCCACGAGCAGTGGGAGAAGGACAAGATCGTCGACCGCGGCGTGTGGCTGGAAGCCGGTAAGCAGGGCTTTCTCGGGATGGCGGTGCCCGAAGAGTACGGCGGCGGCGGCAACCCGGACTTCCGCTACAACGTGATTGTCACCGAAGAGACCACCGCCGGCCGCTACAGCGGCATCGGCTTCGGCTTGCACAACGACGTTGTCGCGCCGTATCTGCTGCGACTCGCCACCGAGGAACAGAAACAAAGGTGGCTGCCGCAGTTCTGCACCGGGGAAGTCATCACCGCGATCGCGATGACCGAGCCCGGAACCGGAAGCGACCTTCAGGGCATCAAGACGCGCGCCGTCAAGGATGGCGATCACTACGTGCTGAACGGTGCGAAGACGTTCATCACCAACGGCATCAACGCCGATCTGGTGATCGTGGTGGCTTGCACCGATCCGGATAAGGGTGCGATGGGCTTCTCGCTGCTCGTGGTTGAGCGGGGCATGGAGGGTTTCGAGCGCGGCCGCAAGCTCGACAAGATCGGCCTCGACGCGCAGGACACCGCAGAGTTGTCGTTCACCGACGTCAAGGTGCCCGCCGAGAACCTGCTTGGCGAAGAGGGCATGGGCTTTGTCTATCTGATGCAGAACCTGCCGCAGGAGCGCATCGGCATCGCGGTGATGGCGGCAACGGCGATGGAGGCCACGCTCGAGGAGACGTTGCGATACACCAAGGAGCGCAAGGCATTTGGCCGCCCCATCGGCAGCCAGCAGAACAGCCGGTTCCTGCTGGCCGAACTTGCCACCGAGGCCACCGTCGTGCGGATGATGGTCGACGAGTATTTGAAGCTTCACCTCGACGAGAAGCTGACCGCCGAGCAGGCGGCGATGGCGAAGTGGTACTCGACCGAGAAGCAGGTGTACCTGATCGACCGGTGCCTACAGCTGCACGGCGGCTACGGCTACATGCGTGAATACCCGGTCGCCCGGGCATATCTTGACTCGCGCGTGCAGACGATCTACGGCGGCACTACCGAGATCATGAAGGAGATCATCGGCCGCAGCCTGGGCGTCTGACGCAGAGCAGAACAAGGCGGGGCGCGTCGGAATATTGACGCCACGTTGTGCTGTATCGCCGACACGCCTTGGTTATCGTCATCAGACACGGTCGCGGGGGCGATACTCAACGTGACTAGCAGATGACGAAACGGGGCACAGTGCTGAGCGGGCTGATCGCGCGGATGACAATCGGCCTGTTGAGTGTGGCGGCCCTCGTACTCTGCGCTCCTATTGCGGTCGCGACTCCGGAGTCCGACGCAGACGCGTCGATCACCGCGGCGTGGGACGCCAGCGGCGGCCCCACTGGCCCGCTCGGGCCCAAAGACGGCGGCGTCTACCCCGTCGCCGAGGGCTTCGGACAGACCTTCGCCGGCGGCAAGGCCTTCTTCACCCCGGCCACCGGCGCCCACATCATGACCGGCGCGATTCTGGAGAAGTACGAGGCGCTGGGCGGTCCGGCCGACAGCGATCTCGGTTTCCCCACTATCGACGAGGGCGCAGGCCGCGCTCCTGGCAGCCGCAACACCACGTTCAGCGCAGCCGACAAACCGGTCATCTTCTGGACGCCGGAAACCGGCGCCCGGGTGGTGCGCGGGCCCATCAACGCCGCGTGGGACAAGCTCGGCGGCTCGGCCGGGAGGCTGGGTGTGCCGACCGAGGACGAGGCGTATCGCGGCGACGTCGTCAACCAGAAGTTCACCGGCGGAGAACTGTCCTACGACGCCAAGGCCAAGACGTTCACCACTGTGCCGCCCGAGCTGGCAGGGGAACTGGCGGACCTCGAGATCCCGGACGATCCGGCGTCGGCGATCAACGCGGCCCGGCGAGCGGCCGGGGGAGCGCTTGCGCTCGGCGGGGCGGAAGGCCCGCCGTATCCAATCGGCGGCGACGGTCTGGGCCAGAACTTCGCAGGCGGCAAGATCTTCTACAGCCGCGAAACCGGTGCGAACGTGGTGACCGGCCAAGTCCTGGCCAAGTACGAAAGCGTCGGCGGTCCAGAGGGCGACCTCGGATTCCCGACCAGTGACGAGGGCGACGGCGGCCTGGCGCCGTCGAGCCGGATCAGCACCTTCGCGGCCGAGGACAAACCGGTCATCTTCTGGACGCCCGACTACGGCGCCGTCATCGTGCGCGGTGCCATGAACGCCGCCTGGGAAAAGCTCGGCGGCGCAAAGGGTGAACTCGGCGCGCCGATGGCCGACCAGACGGAGAACGGCAACGTCATCACGCAGCGGTTCAGCGGCGGTGTGGTCTCGTGGGATTCCTCGACCAACAAGTTCACCACCGAGCCGTCGAATCTGGCATCCGAGTTGTCGGGCCTGCAGGTCCCTGGACACGAGCCAGCCAAGGCGCCCAACACCCCGCAGGCATCGGATACCGGCGGCGACAAGGGTTTCCAGTGGCACTGGTGGTGGTTGCTCGCTGTTGTCCCGGTATTGCTCCTCGTCGGGCTGGTGGCCTTCGCCGCTATGAGGGGCCGACGCAGTGGTCGCGACGACGATCGGTTCGACGCGGAAGCCGGTCTCGGATTGGACGTTCCGGCGTACAGCGGCGGACCTGGGGCCGCCGACCAGTCAACTACCGGTGATCACGCGGCCGAGCTGTTCGGCGACGGCTACTCGCGCGAAGTGCTTGGGTCGCTTCCCTCTTCGACAGTCGGCCAGCGGTCCTATCCGGATGCTCCGATCAGCCTGTGGGGTGCACCTGAGAGCGTTGACGAGACCACCGAGGCTCACCCTGCCGCGGCGCCGGCCGTCGCACAAGAGGCGCACGACGAGGAGCAGGAAGACCCCGATTCGGTCGACACCACTCCCACTCGCGTGCCAACCGCGGTTGAACGCGATCCGCTGACCGACACCGGGCGCCACGCACGTATCGAGATCGACGAGCCCGAACCATCTCGTACCGCGCTTCGCCTTCCACTCGACGACCCCAACCAGGCGCCGGAGGGGTACCCGGTCAAGGCCGATACCAAGTCCGGTCTGTACTGGTCGCCGGGCAGCGCGTTCTATGACGATGCCCGCGCCGAAATATGGTTCGCCAGCGAGGAAATCGCTCGCACCAACGGTTTCGTCAAGGGCGACTAGATCGCCGTCAGATCTCCGCTAGATCTTGCGGATGACGGTCACGACCTTGCCGAGCACCGCAGCGTCATTGCCGGGAATCGGATCGAACGCCGGGTTGTGCGGCATCAGCCACACCTGACCACGCGTGCGCTTGAAGGTCTTCACCGTCGCTTCACCGTCGATCATCGCCGCGACGATATCGCCGTTGTCGGCCACGTTCTGCTGACGCACCACCACCCAGTCGCCGTCGCAGATCGCCGCGTCGACCATCGACTCTCCGACCACCTTGAGCAAGAACAGCGACCCCTCGCCGACAAGCTCTTTGGGCAGTGGGAAGACGTCCTCGACGGCCTCCTCGGCCAGGATCGGCCCGCCGGCCGCGATGCGGCCGAGCACCGGCACGAACGTCGGCTCGGGTAGCGCGTCGGACCCAGCCACCTCGGTGGTGACGATGTTCGCCATATCCTCGGGAGTGCGCACGTCGACGGCGCGCGGCCGGTTCGGATCGCGCCGCAGATAGCCCTTTCGCTCCAGGGTGCGCAACTGGTGAGCAACCGACGACGTCGACGTCAGGCCGACCGCATCGCCGATCTCCCTGATGCTCGGCGGATAGCCGCGACTGGTGACGGAGGCGCGAATGACGTCGAGGATGGTGCGCTGACGCTCGGTGAGACCCGCATCGAGTCCTCGGCGTCCGCCGGTGCTGTCCGTGCTGACCGGGGTGTCGCTGCTGTCGTCGCTCATGGCGCCGAATGTAGTCCGCGCAGGGCCAATAATCAAACATGTGTTCGAGGCGTGTCGCCTTGAACCAGGTCGCCGGAAGCGGTGGCCGAATTTTGTCGGTGGGCTGCCCTATCGTTTGGCAACAGTTCGATCACATGTTCTATAAATCGAACAGGTGATCGAGTACTGTTCGAACACAAGAGCGAAAACGACGGAGCGGAGGGCAGAGCAATGACGATTCTCGACACCCGGGAAACCCAGGCGGCACCGGTGGTCAGGCCGGGAATCCGGCCGGCCGACACACGCCGCAGGCCACGGTCTGATCGCCCCGGCGGGGCGCCGATGCGCTACCGCGGCACGGGAGTGCTGATGTCGCGGGCTTCGCATCGTCGACGCCCGATATCCCCGGTCACCACCGTGATGCTCGCGCTGACCGCCGCGGCGATCACCGTGTGGCTCGGCCTCGTAGCCCAGCTGGGCGGGACAACCGACAGTGCCGCCGAGGTGCCGACGCGGCTGGCGGTGATCCAGGTCCAGGCCGGCGAGACCCTGCAGCACGTAGCTGCGCGCGTGGCGCCCGACGCACCGGCTGGCCAGGTCGTCGAGCGGATTCGCGAACTCAACCAGCTCGAATCGGCGGCGCTGGACGCGGGGCAGACACTCATCGCTCCCGTCGGCTAGTACCGTGCCGTGAGCGGTGAAAGGCATTGTCGCACAACCACTCTGGTCGGCACGGCGGCGACATGCGCCCCGTTTGCCCAGGTGCTGGGCCTCGCTGAAGGCACGCAGGTACGCTCGGAGACGTTCGAGGTAGTTGTTTGTCGTCGCGGCGAAGGAGCGGTGATGCACTGTCCGTTCTGCCGTAACCCCGACTCTCGCGTGGTCGATTCGCGCGAAACCGACGAAGGCCAGGCGATCCGGCGCCGCAGGTCGTGTCCCGAATGCGGGCGGCGGTTTACCACGGTTGAGACGGCCGTGCTGGCTGTCGTCAAGCGCAGCGGCGTCACCGAGCCGTTCAGCCGGGAGAAGGTCATCAGGGGCGTTCGGCGGGCCTGCCAGGGCCGACAGGTCGACGACGACGCGTTGAATCTGCTCGCCCAGCAGGTGGAGGACGCCGTCCGGGCGGCAGGCTCACCCGAGGTGCCCAGCCACGAGGTGGGGCTGGCGATCCTTGGTCCGCTGCGGGAACTCGACGAGGTCGCCTATCTGCGATTTGCATCGGTGTACCGGTCGTTCTCGTCGGCAGAGGATTTCGAGCGCGAGATCGAAGCGTTGCGGGCGCATCGCAATTCGCCCCAACCCGCCCAGAACTGACTCCAGCGGTCGTCAGTCGATCTGCTTCACGCCGTCGCTGACGACGCGGCCGGCGATCCGAACCCAGCCCTCCGCGCTCCATCGCGTGTGGATGACCGATCCCTTGCCCTGCACGATTGTCAGATCACGGCTGAGGTAATCGGTGATCCGCACGGCAGCAGCGCCGGTGGCCTCGTCCTCGGGCACGCCGAGGTTCGCGGCGAACATGCGTGAGCGCAGCTCGCCCCGCTCCTTGTCGGTCCATGTCCACAGGTAGTTCTGAATGTCGTCGGGATAATCGTCGGGATCGGCCGCGAAGAGCTCATCGGTGGTCGCAATGTCGTAGATCGCGAACTCCGGCGCCCAGTCCGAACGGGCGCTGACCGCGGTCAGATCATCCTCGTAGGCGACCTGCACAATGCCCGCCGGGACCTGCAGAGTATGGATCGGTCTGCCAATGTCGCGTAGCCACCAGGAAGCACCGACGGTCGGATGCCCTGCGAACGGAAGCTCGGTGGCGGGCGTATAAATGCGCGCGTGAGCCGTGCTGGTACCGGGTTCTGGCAGGTCGATGAATACCGTTTCGCTGTAACCCAATTCGGTGGCTATCCGCTGGCGGTCGCCGGGGTCTGCCGTGCTGGCGTCCACAACGCCGAGGGGGTTTCCGAAGTTGCCGTCAGGGTCGGTGAAAACGCGCAGCACTGTCACGTCGATGGCCATGGGCCGATGCTACTTCTTATCGGATCGCGGTCGGCTTCCCGCCTGTCAGGTCGCGCTGCGTTCGTCGGTGCCCATCGCGTCAAGCACGGCGACGCGGGTGTCGATCGAACCGGAAATGGCGCCCTCGCTGATGCCGGTGCGCAGCAGGCTGCGCAGGTAATCCTGGTCGTAGATGGCGGGCTCGGTGGAATCGATGAACCGCTCCACGACCTCGACGAATCGGTCCGGATCGTCATGGAATGGGAAGTGCCCGGAACCTTCGAAGATCTCCAACAGTGAACCGGGCATCGCGGCGTGCGCCATCCTGGCGTGGCTTACCGGGATCACCGAATCGTGGCTGCCCCAAATCAATTGCACTGGAACGGATTGCGTCAAATAACATCGGTCCAGCATGGTGACCACCTGGCCGCGCCAGTCGACCACGGCGCGCAATGTGCGTGCGAACGCCGATGAGGCGGTCGGCTCCGGAAGGTCGGCCAGGATCCGCAGTACATCGGGAAGGTCGCGACCCAGGCCGGTCGAGCCGATCACACCGCCGGCCATCCGGCCCACCACCTGCAGGGCTGGCAGCACCAGTGGCAGGCGCAGGAACGCCAGTGCTTCACTGCCCATTGGCAGCGAGGCGACCCGCAGCGCGAAGTTCACGTCCTTGGTCACCCCGCCCGCCCCGACCAGAATCAGCCGGTCGACCAGCTGCGGGAACTGGTAGGCGAACTGCATCGCGACCCCACCGCCCAGCGAGTGGCCGACCACCGTGACCCGGTCGATGTCGAGCACGCTGAGCAGATCCCTCATGCCGTTGGCGTATGCGGCCACCGAATAGTCGGCGCGCGGCTTGTCAGACTTGCCGTGTCCCAGAAGGTCGGGTGCGATGACCGTGAACCGCTGGGCGAGCTTGCTCTGAACTGTGCTCCACGTGGTGGAGTTGTCGCCGATGCCGTGAATCAACAGGATCGTCGGGCCGGAACCGGCCACCCGGTACGCGCGCCGGTACCCATGGATGGTCCGATACGCAAGCGTCGGCGTCAGTTCCCTCACGGAACGCAAGTTGGGCTTTCGTTTAGCCATGAATCCGGGTCATTTCGCCAACTTCGTCGTCGGGCCGGCAGGGGCTGCTACTTGTTGTCCGGGTCGTCGGTGAAGCCGTCTTTGAACTTGTCACGTTGTGCGAGGAATCGTTCGAACTCGGCGCCTAATTCGTCACCGCTTGGCAGATCTTCATCGCGCGCCAGCAGCGACCGGTTCTCCTGAGCGGCAACGAACGCATCGTACTGTCGCTCCAGCGCCTCCACCACTTGAGCGACCTCGGTGCTTGCGGCGACCTGTTCGTTGATTTTGTCGTGCACCTCGGCGGCCGCCTCAGTGAGCGCCGCAGTCGGTATCTGCAGCGAACCACTCTTGGCGACCTCGGAGAGCAGCGCCTCGGCCGCACTGGGGTAGTCCGTTTGGGCCAGGTAATGCGGAACGTGGACGGTGAAGCCCACGACCTCGTGGCCGTGCTGGGCCATCCGGAACTCGAGCAGGTTCGACACGCTGCCGGGCACCTGCACCTCACCGACCCAGGGCTGGTGGTCGGCGATCAGCTCCTTTTCGTTGGAATGCGCGGTCATGGTGATCGGGCGGGTGTGTGGCACGGCCATCGGGATGGTGCCCAGCCCGATGACCCGCCGAACGCCGAGCCGCTCGGCCAGCAGCCGCACCGCCGTGATGAAGCGCTCCCAGCGCAGGTCAGGCTCCATGCCGGCGAGCAACAGGAATGGGGTGCCGACCGTGTCGTGCAGCGCGTACAGGTTGAGCTCGGGGTCTTCGTAGTGAGTGAAGTGGTCTGTCTTGAACGTCATCATCGGACGCCGCGAGCGGTAATCGAGCAGTTCGTCGATGGCGAACGACGCCACCAGTTCGGTGTCCAGCGTGTTCTTGAGATGCGCTGCGGCCAATCGGATGGCGTGTCCGGCGTCCGAGAAGCCTTCGAGGGCGTGGATCATCACCGGTCCGCGGCCGTCGTCGGATGACAGCTGCGGCGCAGGGAACTCCAACTCGTAAATCCCGGTCTGCTCGGGCTGGTAGTGCTGATCTGGACTACCTGGGTCGTCAGCCATTCTGCCTCGCCTCCTCGTGACACCTAGTGTCGCGCATATCGCGGTGGATGCCGTTGCCGCCCCACCCGGCGACGTTTGCCCAATGTCGCGTGCCTGCCGTTCGGGCAAGATCGGTGGGGTGCGCGTATCGGCGGCCGGCCGGACTGTCCTGGCGATCACGCTGCTGCTCGCGGTTACGGCGGCGTGTACCCGTGCCGGCACCACCGAACATCCCACCACGGCCGCCCCGTTACTTAGGCAACCTGCGACGGCACCGGCCACGGCGCAGCCCGTGCAACCCGACCCTGAGGTGGGTGCGGTGTTTCTCGGCGGCGGCTCATTTCACACCTGCAGTGGCGCGGTGCTGGACTCGGCCGGGGGAGACCTGATTCTGACCGCGGCGCACTGCCTCGCCGACGGCGTCGACGCCACATTCGTCGCCGGTTTCAGCAATGATGCCGCGCCGGAGGACGTCTGGCACCTCGACGCCGTCTATCTGGACCCGCGGTGGATGCAGAACCAGGATCCGATGGCCGACTTCGCGATCGCCAGGGTGAGTCGCGAGGCGGGCGGCACAATCGTCGCCGAAGCCGGTGGCGGCCTGACGCTGGGGTCGGCTCCGAATCCGGGGACGGTCGTCACGGTCACCGGTTACCCGATGGGTGAAGGCGGCGGTCCTATCGCCTGCCGGGGCCCCACTGTGCCTGCGACACAAGGCTTTCCGTCGCTGCCCTGCGAGGGCCTGGTCGATGGGTTCTCGGGTGCGCCGTGGGTAACCGGGTCGACGGTCACGGGTCTGGTCGGCGGCCTCGACGGTGGCGGCTGTGAAGACAAAAGTTCGTATTCGCCGCCGTTCGACGACGCGATCACCGGCCTGCTCAGGCGCGCCGAGGCAGGCGGCCCGGCCGATGACCCGCCAACAGTGTTCAACGACGGGTGCGACTAACCGGCGACGACTAGGTGCGGAACTGATTGAGCGCGCGCAGCTTGTTCATCACGTCGAGCGCCGCGACCTTGTAGGCCTCCGAGAACGTCGGGTAATTAAAGACGGCGTCGACGAGGTAGTCGACCGTGCCGCCGCATCCCATCACCGCCTGGCCGATATGCACCAGTTCCGTGGCGCTCGTACCGAAGATGTGCACGCCGAGCAGCCTGAGATCCTCAGTCGATACCAGCAACTTGAGCATGCCGTAGGAGTCGCCCGCGATCTGCCCGCGCGCCAACTCGCGGTAGCGCGACACACCGACCTCGTACGGGATCGAATCCTTGGTGAGCTCATCCTCGGTGGCGCCAACGTAGGACACCTCGGGGATCGAATAGATGCCGATTGGCTGGATCTCGGTGATGCCCTTGGTCGGCTCGCCGAACGCGTGATAGGCGGCCAGCCGGCCCTGCTCCATCGATGTCGCGGCGAGCGCGGGGAAGCCGATCACGTCGCCGACGGCGTAGATGTGGTCGACCTTGGTTTGGAACTGGTCGTCAACGAAGATCCGTCCGCGGCTGTCGGTCTCCAGGCCTGCGTTCGCCAGGTCGAGGTGGTCGGTCTGGCCTTGTCGCCCAGCCGAATACATCACCGTCTCCGCCGGTATCTGTTTACCGCTGGCCAGCGTGGTCACCGTGCCCGCGGCGCCGACGTCGACGGCCGTCACCTCCTCGCCGAAGCGGAACGTCACCGCCAGGTCGCGCAGGTGGAACTTCAAGGCCTCGATGATCTCCGGGTCGCAGAACTCGAGCATGTTGTCGCGCTTCTCCACGACGGTGACCTTGGTGCCCAGGGCGGCGAACATCGAGGCGTACTCAATGCCGATGACGCCGGCACCGACGACCACCATCGTCGACGGCAGGGACTTGAGGTCGAGAATGCCGTCGGAGTCCAGCACCCGGTCCTCGTCGAACTCGACGCCGGTGGGCCGGGCTGGCTTGGTGCCCGTGGCGATCACGATGTACTCACCGCTGACGCTCGTGCGCTCGCCGCGGGTGGGTTCCTCGACCAGCACCGTGTGCGCGTCGACGAAGCGACCGTGGCCCTGGATCAAATCGATCCGGTTGCGCATCAGCTGCGATCGGACGACATCCTGCTCCTTGCCGATGACATGGCTGGTGCGGGCCAAGAGGTCGGCGGGGGTGATCTTCTCTTTGACCCGGTAGCTCGCGCCGTACAGCTCGCGCTGGCTCATGCCGGTGAGGTAGACGACGGCCTCGCGCAGCGTCTTGGACGGGATGGTGCCGGTGTTCACGCATACGCCGCCCAGCATCCGCCCGCGCTCGATGACGGCGACCGACTTGCCGAGCTTTGCCGCGGCGATAGCGGCCTTCTGCCCGCCCGGGCCCGATCCGATGACGACGAGGTCGTATTCCAGCACAGAAGCCATGGCACAAGGTGTACGCCGGTTGCGGCAATCTCGCACGCCGACTGGCGTCAATAGCAAGTGAATTAACTGCGTGGCAGAGCGAATCGGAAGTTACGCGCGCGCCTGCCCTTACGTCTGGCCGGCCGGTGAGACGATGACGTCGATGGTCAGGTCGGGATCGGTGGTCATGGGTTGCGCGCTGCTCATGGCCACGATGCTGCTCGGTGGTTGCACCCGGGTGATCGTGGGGGCAGCGCACCCCGCGGGACCCGCAGACGAGGAGCGCCCGCCGATTCCGGTGGCGGACTTGCTGATTGAGCCCGAGCGCTTTCCCGCGCGGTATCCCGCCGTGGTGCTCGACGGCACGGCGATGGATCGGGTATTGCAGGACATCGACGGTGTCCCCGGCGGATCTGTGGTCACCCCGCCGGCCTGCGCGTCGCCGCCGCTAACGCCGCATCACACCGCCGCCGCGCAGGGTACCGACAGCGAGGACTCCAGCAGCCTGATCGTTGCGGTGACAAGTCCCGCACCGCCGCTGCGGGCCAGGGCCGAGCAACTGACCGCCTGCCCGTCGTTCACGGCTGTCCGCGACGGCGAGACGTTCTCGGTGACGGCGACGCTGTTGCCTGCCCCGCCTGTCGACGCCGACGACAGCTACGCCGTCGACCAGACCGTCACCTTGCCGTCGGGATCGACGCGCCGAACGATGACGTTGGCGGCCCAAATCGGCCAGGTGCTCGTGCGCGCAACCTGGCTGCTAGAGGGCGCCACCGACTCCGCGCCTGATACGCAGTCGCTGGACACGCTGTTCACCGACGCGGTGCTCAAGGTGCATCGCGTCGACGGGCCCTAGTCCATTCACAGTCGCGATTTCATCCCCAGGCCGCGCCTGAAGCCTCGCTTCGGACGTGTGACCGACGGTTCCGATCGCAAAGTTTGGCTCATGACGCAACCACGTGATTTCCACTTGAACCGGCCCGCTGTCCTGATCGCGGCTCTGCCCGCCGTGCTCGGCTTCGTGCCCGAAAAGTCTCTCGTACTCGTGACCGCGGACCGCGGCGAAATGGGATGCGTTATGCGCGTGGACCTTTCGGACGAACTGCTGGAGTCCGTTGAGCACATCGCGGAAGTGGCCGCCGCGGCCAAACCGGATTCGGCGATCGCAGTCGTGGTCGACGAGGACGGAGCCGACTGCCGGATGTGCAACGACGAATACCGCGAACTGGCCGCCGTCCTGGCCGACTCGCTCGCTGAGAGGGGCATTGAACTACTGGCCGCCCACGTGGTGGATCGGGTCGCCGTCGGCGGCCGCTGGCACTGCGCGGATGGCTGCGGTAGCGCAGGCATCGTGAACGACCCGTCGGCGTCGCCGTTGGCCATGGCGGCCGTTCTGGACGGACGCAGGCTCTACACCCGTCGCGCCGAGCTGCAGCAGGTCGTCGAAGTAAGCGATCCGGTCCGCCGCGCCGCGCTCGTCGACGTCATCGCCGACCAGGAACCGGCTGACGCCGAACAACCGGATGCTCAGGCGCGCGTCGACATCGAAGACGCCATTGCCGCTGCCGCGCACGTGGTCGATGGCCGGGAGCTGTCGGATGACCAGCTGGCGAGGCTGGCGTGGGCGCTGAAGGATCCGCGTGTGCGTGACACCCTGTACGCACTTGCGGTGGGGGAGAGCGCAGGGCAGGCAGAGTCTCTGTGGGCGTTGTTGTCGCGCACGCTGCCCGACCCGTGGCGGGTGGAGGCACTGGTGCTGCTCGCGTTCTCCGCTTATGTCCGCGGCGACGGCCCGCTGGCCGGGGTGGCGCTGGACGCGGCGCTACGGGGCGATCCCACACACCGGATGGCAGGCATGCTCGACACTGCTCTGCAGTCGGGCATGCGGCCCGAACAGATTCGTGAACTGGCCGTCACGGGCTACCATCTGGCCGATCAGCTGGGCGTGCGGCTACCGCCGAAGCGACCGTTCGGCAGGCGTGCGGGATAGCTCTGCGGCTCTGCGCTAGACCTTTTCGACCTTCACGGCGTGGGCCATGTGGTGAGGCAGCTCGACTTGCTCGTGGCCGGGGATCACGATCATGACCCCGCCATGGTCGTTGCCTTGCACGGTAACTCGCGCGTTGGGCACCACGCCGGCGTCCTTGAGCCTGGCGATCAGCTCGGCGTCGCCCTGGACGTGTTCAGTGAGTTGGCGCACGACAACCGCGACGGGCATCCCGGCCGGCAGTTCGGTGAGCCGGACCAGGTTGATGGCGTCATTGGCCAAGTGGTCGCCGACGCCCAACTCGGACAGGCCGGGGATCGGGTTGCCGAACGGCGAGGTGGTCGGGTTGTTGAGGACCTGCACCAAGCGGCGCTCGACGTCCTCGCTCATCACGTGTTCCCAACGGCACGCCTCGGCGTGCACTTCTTCCCATGGCAGCCCGATCACGTCGACCAACAGCCGCTCAGCGAGCCGGTGCTTGCGCATCACGGCGACGGCCAAGGCGCGGCCCTTGTCGGTCAGCTCTAGATGCCGGTCGCCGGCGACGTGGAGCAGTCCATCGCGCTCCATCCGGGAAACGGTCTGGCTGACGGTGGGTCCACTCTGCTCGAGGCGTTCGGCGATGCGCGCGCGCAACGGAACTACGCCCTCTTCCTCGAGGTCGTAGATCGTCCGCAAGTACATCTCGGTGGTATCGACAAGATCGTTCATTCCGCACCCTCCGTCACGGCGAGTCTACCGGTTTGGCCGCCTGAACTGCGGTGCAACATTCGCCGTGCACTGGGCTCCCGCGTGCGACACACCACTGGGCCCGCCGGTTGCCCGGCGGGCCCAGTGCACCGTGTCTAGCTGGCGTAAGAGCGCAGACGGTCGGCGCGCTCGCCGTTGCGGAGCTTGGCCATCACCTCGCGCTCTATCTGGCGGACCCGCTCGCGAGAAAGACCGAACAGCTTGCCGATCTGATCCAGCGTGCGAGGTTGACCGTCGTCGAGGCCGAACCGCAACCGGATCACTTGCTGTTCGCGCTCGTCGAGGGTGGCCAGCACGTGGCGGATGTCGGTATGCAGCAGCTCGGAGATGACCGCGTTCTCGGCCGACATCGCCTCGGCGTCCTCGATGAAGTCACCAAGCGGCGCCTCTTCGTCGCTGCCGACCGGCATGTCCAGGCTCACCGGGTCGCGGCTGTGCTCGAGGAGGTCGGCGATCTTCTCCGCGGGGATGCCGGACTCTTCTGCCAGTTCCTCATCGGTGGCCTCACGGCCGAGGTTCTGGTGCATCTCGCGCTTGATCCGGGCCAACTTGTTGACCTGCTCGACCAGATGGACGGGCAACCGGATGGTGCGGCTCTGATCGGCCATACCGCGGGTGATCGCCTGACGGATCCACCACGTGGCATAAGTCGAGAACTTGAAGCCCTTGCTGTAGTCGAACTTCTCCATCGCGCGGATCAGGCCGAGGTTCCCCTCCTGAATCAGGTCCAGCAGCGGCATGCCGCGACCGGTGTAGCGCTTCGCCAGCGAGACGACCAGTCGCAGGTTCGCCTCCAGCAGATGGCGTCGCGCCGCCTCGCCGTCACGGACAACTGCGGCGAGATCACGTTTGCGGTTCTCGCCCAAACGCTTCCGGGTGTCAAGAAGATGCTGCGCGTAAAGGCCGGCCTCGATGCGCTTTGCGAGTTCAACCTCATCGGCGGCATTGAGCAAGGCCGTTTTGCCAATGCCATTCAAGTACACGCGCACTAGATCAGCGGCTGGACTCTGGGCGTCCAGATCCTGGTCGAAGCGGGCGGTGGTGGCATTCGCCATGACGGCCTCCTGATCGGCTCGAACTGTCATGAGCTACAACGCCCATCTGCCGCTAGGAGTTCCCACCCGTTGCCCGGTTCACACCTTCTGATCTGCGGTTATCCGGCGTCGACCTGAGAATGCGCTGAGAATAGAGCCAGAAGTTCCTCAGCTGGGAACATCGCCTTCCGGATCGGCCCCATCCGGCTGCGGCGCCGACGCTGCGCGTTGTTCCAGAGCAGGACGCTCGGCAGTGGGAAAAAGAGGTATCCGGCGCGATTCGTACCGCCGCGGCTCCTCGGCGCGCCGCGGCGGCCGATCGTTGGCGATCAGTACGGCGATCCACGGCAGCGGAATCGACGCCACCAAAATTGCGAGCGATATCAACCCGTTGTGCCAGATGCCGTAGGCGACGGCGGCGAAAATCAATGCCGGTATCCGGAACGACATGATCGTCAGGTATTTCCGCACGCGCTCGCGGTGCTGCACCTCGTGGGAGGGTGCCGCGCGGGTGATCAGGACGGGCCTGCCGTCGTCGTCGAAACTCAGCTCTTGGCCGTGTTTCATACCTCCACTGTTCCACATTCGTCGCCTGCTTTACGGGCTGGATAAATCACCGGCAAAATGGACCCATGCGAACCCAGACGATCGAGCGCACCGACACCGACGAACGCGTAGACGACGGGACCGACAGCGACACCCCGAAGTACTTCCACTATGTGAAGAAGGACAAGATCGCCGAAAGCGCTGTCATGGGTACGCACGTCGTCGCGTTGTGCGGCGAGGTGTTTCCGGTGACGCGGGCCGCCAAGCCGGGCTCCCCGGTGTGTCCCGAGTGCAAGCGGATCTACGAAAAGCTCAAGA
>NZ_DASSCY010000027.1:0-7420 GCF_035697385.1 Mycobacterium sp.
TCGGATCGCGCGCCCCGAAGACGCAGAGAAATGGCTTCTCCCATCGGCCCAACGCCTCCCAGGCGGCGCGGTTGGCCGGAAGCGCTGGGTCGTCGGGCGATGTCGGCACCAGTTGAGGGAAGGCGCGGGCGCCGGCCTGAAAAGTCTTGTCGGGGAATGGCGCATCGTAACCAGCGCGCACCTCGGCGGGCACCTTGGTGACGGTGCCGACGGAGACGATGCGTCCGGCCGAGAACACCGGGGTGTAGCGGGCGAAGGCACGCCAGGCGCGAAACGCGAAGGGTGCCGACTGCTGGTCGGCCGGAAGTGCCCCATTGGCGACGACGATGCGGCCGACGAGGTGGGGCTGTTCGGCGGCTAGGCGTAGTCCGATCAACGAGCCCCAGTCCTGAACGAAGAGCGTGACGTCGCGCAGGCCCAAGGCGTCGAACCAAGACATGACCCACTCCACGTGCCGAAGGTAGGTGTAGTCCTCGATGCGGCTGGGCTTGTCGGAGCGCCCAAAACCGACGAGATCGGGCGCGAGGACGCGGTGACCGCCATCGACGAGCGGCGGGATCATGGTGCGGTACAAGTAACTCCACGTCGGCTCACCGTGCAGCAGCACGATCGGCGGACCATCGGAGGTTCCCTCGTCGACGTAGTGCATGCGCAGTTTGTCGGTGTCGCCGGCGACGACGTCGACATAGTGGGGCGCGAAGGGATAGCCCGCTAGGTTCTGGAAGCGCGAGTCCGGAGTGCGCAGTACGTCCATGGTCAGCTCCTCGATTCGAGCGTCGCGGTGTCGCCCGTCGTCAGCGCCGAGCCTAAAGAACGCGGGTCGGCTGATCAGCCGATTCGCCCACATAGGCGGGGCGAGTCGGCCAAGCTGGAAGTCGGCCACAAGGAGGCCGTCGTGATGCGAGTAGCAGCCGTGCTCACGCTGGTAGTCATCGTCGCGCTGCAAGCCGCCGGAACTGTCGGCGCCGAGCCAGCGACGCAATCAATCACGGTTGTTGCCGTCTCAAACGGTGAGCCGGTCAACGGCTATCAGGTCATCAATCGGCAGCCGTCGCCGAACCTTTCCGCATGCCCGGGCCCGTCCCCGGCCGCGGTAGGTGCCGATATCTATGCATGCCAGCCGAATCAGGCGCTAGCCCAAGTGTGTTGGCCTGCATCAGCTTCCGTGTTGTGTCTGGTGGATCCGTGGAGCAAGGAACTTCGGCGCTTCGCCGCGCCTGGTGCGCTTCCGGCGGTGAGCCCGCTACCGACGCCGATGCCGCTGGCGTTGGTTCTCGACGACGGCACAAGCTGCGTGCTGGCCAGCGGTGTCGATTGGGGCGGCAGGCGGGACGGCCTGACTCCGGCCTATGTATGCGATCCCAGGGTCATCTCCAGGGGTGTCCTGATAGATCCGGGCGCCGATCCGGTGTCGGCGATCGACCGGTCGCAGCCACTGTGGCGGGTGCGGGTCGGTCAACTGGGCCCGCGCGGAACATCGTTTGAGCCACCGCGGGGGCAGACGGTGCGGACTGCGTGGTTCGCGGGTAACTGAGCGCACAATGCGACGCTAGACGGTGGCCGAGGGCGGCGGTCCGATCTCCTCGGCCAGTACGCGAACAACCCGCTCGAGTTCGTCGACCAGCCAGCTGTCGGTGCGGCCTCGGTACACGTCGAGCAGCGAGCGGTAGTACCACAGATGCTCGTGCGGATCGTCGGTGTTGAACCGCTGCCACACCGGCGGCCCGAAGCGGCGCAGGTCGCGGAGGATGGCGCGGGCGTTGTCGAGTTTGTCGGCGAGCGACACCAGAATGGCGCGGTCCGAGGTCTTGTCGAGGTGCGCGATGTAGTCCTCTTTTCGTTGTCGCCACGGCGGCTTCGGGGTGACGACGGTGTCGCTGCATTCCTCGACGATCGTGGCGACCTCCTTACCGAATCGTTCCTCGATCTCGACCAGCGTCGCGTCGCCGCCTTGGTCTTCTGCGGCGTCGTGCAGCAGCGCGGCGATCGCTGCCGTCTCGTCGCCGTCCGCCTCGATGACCAGGCCGGCGACCGACAACAGGTGACCGACATAAGGAACGTCGCTGGCCTTGCGCGTCTGGGTGTTGTGCAACTCGGCGGCGTAGCCGAGCGCTTCCTGAAACTTGGTGCTCAGGCGGGGTGACGCCGTTTCGGTCATGTGGTCCTCGCTTTCCCTGACGTGGGGATGCCCGAACTCGGCGGCGAATAGTCGGATCAAACGCAGCAAACGTCGCCGGGAATTTGCCACACTAGCCACGGACCTTTTCATGTTGGGGGGCGCAATGACTGGGACCGAGCCTGTAGCTGCTGAGCCGCGGACGGATAAGGCGCGGCCGATCGTGTTCTGGTTGACGACCATCGTCCTCCCGCCGATAGCGCTTGTGGTCGGCGGATGGCTGTTGGGACAGCGCCTCGACAACGCCGGTTTCGACGCACTGGTGCGCCATAGCGGGGTGGATTGGTCCGTCACGATCGGCTACTTCCTCGTCCTGGCCGCGTGCGCCACCGTCTTCGTTTGGTTCGCATTCTCGAACCTGGGCCGAAAGCTGAGCCTGGCGATCCTCGGAGCCGTTGTCGTCGCGTTCGTGATGGACCTCGTCGAGAACTTCCTGATTCTCTGGTCACCGAATCCGCCGCCCCTCCTGAAGTGGCTACCGGGCAGGTTCTGGACGCTCGCGCCCGATGCCGTCGCCACGGTGAAGTGGTGTGCGTTCGTTGTTGCGATATTTGCTTTTCCTGCATTGGTATTCGCGCTGGTGCGGGCGGCACTCGCAAGACGGTCTCGCAAGCACCGTCGCCGAGGAAATACCGACTGGTGGGATCGTGTACTCGACGTTCCCGATCCCGAACCCCTGAATCCTGACCAGAACGACATCGAAAGCAGTTGGCGCCGAGCCTATTACGTCCCGGATGCGGACAAGCTGATACCCAAAGCTCCGCTGAGAAAACCGACCGCCCTGTGTTTGTCGGGTGGCGGTATTCGCTCCGGCTGTGTGGCAATGGGTGCAATGCAGACACTGTCTCGACACCCCGAGGGTGAAGAGCCCGAACGATGGGACGAAGCGCCGCTGCTCGACGGGTTCGACTACATCATCTCGGTCTCCGGCGGGGGGTACGCCGCCGCCGCGAGACTGCTCGCCGTTCAGTCGAACGGCGGCGGAGCGGAAACGGGCCTCGCCACGCGGTTCAACCCCGGGTCCCCCGAGTTCGCCTGCATGCGCAGGCGATCGAGCTACATCGCCGACACACCCCTTGGTCTGGTCAGGGCACTCGCCGAGGTGCTGAAGAACCTCGTCGCGTCGTTGCTCATGGTGTTCCTGATCGCGGTGATCGTCGGATGGGTGGTCGGCTGGTTCGTTGCCAAACTGCCGATCTCGGCTCTTGTGCCGTCGAGGGACGGTCCATCGACGGAACCGGGACACCTGCTGTCGTTGGACAACCACTTCGTCGAAGCCGCGGTCGCCGTCGCGATACCCGTCGGCGTTGCGGTGCTTCTCGGTTTGGCGGCGCTCGTGTGCGAGTTGGCGTCGACCAAGGACTGGAGCACCAAGTGGAAGGAGCGCCTGAGCAACGCCGCCGGCGCGGCCATCCTCGTAGCGGTACTGGTTTTCGTGGTGACCTGGGCGCTGCCAGGGTTGATGTGGCTGTGCGCGCCGTATAGTCCCGCCGCGGAAACCAAGGGGGCGGGCATAGCCGCATTCGGAGGTCTGGCCGCGGTGTTGGTGCTGCAGTACGGGGCGACGCTCGTCTCGATGCTGAGCAAGAAGAAAGAAGACTCGACGGACGGAAAGCCACCGAAGTGGCGAAAGCTGCTACCGCCCGGGGTGGTTCAGCTCGGCATCGTGGTGCTCACGTTGACGGTGTTGGCCGCTGCCTGGCTGCTGGTACTCGGCATCACGGGCGCACAGGTCTTCGATTCGGTGGCGCGCACCAACGAGACGACTCTGACTCCGGTTCCGCACTGGCAATGGATTCTTGCTGGCATCCTCCTGGCAGTCGTTATCTTGAGCTCCGTCGACGTCACGTCGCTGAGCCTGCATCCGTTTTACCGAGGTCGTCTTGCGCGGGCCCTCGCTGTGCGTCGGATCAACGGTCATGCCGAGGGATATGCCTCGAAGGAGGGAACATGGCTGTCCACGTATGGCCGTACGTGGAAGGGCGGGCCGAAGTTCGTCTTCGCGGCGGCGGCCGCTCTCACGGGCGACGCGAAACCCGCACCCGGCCTCAATGCGGTTTCCTACGTACTCAGTGCCGACTACATCGGAGGCCCCGCGCTCGGGTGGCTCAACACCGCAAAGCTGATTGACGAGTCGGCGTCGCGCATCAAACGTGACTTGACGGTGCAGGCTGCCATGGCGATCAGCGGAGCGGCTTTCGCCTCAGCAATGGGCAGGATGAACAAGGGATTTCAGTCGCTGCTTGCGGTGTCGGGCGCGCGCCTCGGAACATGGCTCCCGAACCCCGTATTCGTCAAGAACGCCAAAGACAACGCTGCAAATGGCTTCTACCCCAAGGCATTACCGTTAGTGCGGGGAGCAGGGTACTTCTACCGCGAGCTCTTCGGGATCAATCGACGCGACCAACGCCTTGTCCAGGTGACCGATGGTGGCCATTACGAGAATCTCGGATTGGTGGAAGCCTTGCGCCGCCGCTGCCAGCTGATCTACGTCATCGACGGCGGAGGCGATACCCCTCCTCTGTTGTCGGGCTTGTCCGATGCGATCCGGCTGGCGCGATACGAACTCGGCGTCGAGATCGAGCTTGACCCGAGGGGCGACTTCGGAGTCCAACAGCTGGCGCCAGGGTCGGCACGGCCTTTCGGCAGCGGGCATGCCTTCCACGCACTCAACAACCGCCTCACCGCGGGTGCAGTACTGCGGGGAACAATCAAGTACCCGTCGGCCGCGGGGCTGGGTGAAAACAGCACTGGATTGTTGATCGTGGCGAAGGCAGTGCTGTGGCGGGATCTGCCCGACTGGGTACTGACCTACGGGGCGGGTAAAGGAGGCGAGGACTTCCCGCAGGACAAGACGTCGGATCAATGGTTCAACGAGGCCCAGTTCGCCTGCTACACCGAGATCGGACGGCGCATCGCGGTGTTAGCGCGCACGGTTCGGCCGCACGGTGATCATCCGGTTCCGCCCGAAGACTCCGCGTCCGACATGGCGCTAGCAGGCGGTGACGGCCAAGGCGCCTGACGCTCGTCTCAACTTTCCGTCCGATGACGGTGCCGGGCCTTATGGTGGCCACTAATGGCACTGCACCTGCACCGTGCCGAGCGCACCGACCTGCTCGCCGACGGCCTCGGACAATTGCTGGCCACTCCCCTGCCCGACCCGTTCGCCGAGGAGCTGGTCATCGTCCCCGCGAAGGGCATCGAGCGCTGGCTCAGTCAGCGGCTCTCGCACATCCTCGGCCGCGGCGAGGGTCAGGACGGCGTCTGCGCCGGTATCGCCTTCCGCAACCCGCGCTCCCTGATCGCCGAGATCACCGGCACTGCCGACGACGACCCGTGGTCGCCGGACACCATGGTGTGGCCGCTGCTCGAGGTGATCGACGGCTGCCTCGGCGAGAAGTGGTGCACGACGCTGGCCACCCATCTCGGCCATTTCGAATCCGGCGAGGAGAAGGAGTTGCGGCAAGGGCGCCGTTACGCGGTGGCACGCCGCCTCGCCGGACTCTTCGCCTCCTATGCGCGGCAGCGTCCGCAGCTGCTCGTCGACTGGCTCGACGGCAACACCGGCGACCTCGACACCGACCTGCACTGGCAGCCGGAGCTCTGGCGCGTCCTCGTCGACCGCATCGACGCCGACCCGCCTCACGTCAGGCACGCGAAAGCCGTTGCACGGCTGCAGGAGTCACCCACCGACTTGCCGCAGCGGCTGTCGCTGTTCGGGCACACCCGCCTGCCCGTCACCGAGATCGAGCTGCTCGACGCGCTGGCCGCCCACCACGATCTGCACCTGTGGCTGCCGCATCCCAGCGACGACCTGTGGACGTCGCTGACGCCGATGCGCGGGCCGATCCCCCGCAGCGACGACACCAGCCACCGCGACGTCGGCCATCCCCTGCTGGCCACCCTCGGCCGCGACCTGCGCGAACTGCAGCGCAGCCTGCCCGCCGACCCGCACACCGACGAGTACCTCGGCGCCGACGACCGCCCCGACACTCTGCTCGGCTGGCTGCAATCCGACATCACCGCCAACGCGGTCCGCCCGCAAGGCCGCATCCTCGACGCCGACGACCGTTCGGTGCAGGTACACAGCTGCCACGGCCCGGCCCGGCAGATCGACGTGCTGCGCGAGGTCTTGCTCGGCCTGCTCGCCGACGACCCGACGCTGGAGCCGCGCGACATCCTCGTCATGTGCCCGGACATCGAGACCTACGCACCGCTGATCGTCGCAGGCTTTGGCCTCGGCGACGTCGTGCACGGCGCCCACCCTGCGCACCGGCTGCGGGTCCGGCTCGCCGACCGCTCGCTGATCCAGACCAACCCGCTGCTCGGAGTCGCGTCGCAACTGCTCGCGCTTGCCGGTGGCCGGGCCACCGCCAGCGAGGTGCTCAACCTCGCCGAGGCCGCGCCGGTGCGGGCGCGGTTCGCGTTCACCGACGACGACCTCGACGCGATCGCCGCGTGGGTGCGCGAGGCCAACATCCGCTGGGGCTTCGATCAGCAGCACCGCAAACCGTTCGGCGTCGACTTCCTTCACAACACTTGGCGTTTCGGCATCGACAGGGTGCTGGCCGGTGTCGCGATGTCCGACGACTCACACGCGTGGCTCGGCACCACGCTGCCCCTCGACGACGTCAGCAGCAATCGCGTCGAGCTGGCCGGCCGGCTCGCCGAGTACGTCGACCGGCTCCAGCGCGTCGTCGACGCGTTGAGCGGTGCACGCCCGCTGCGCGACTGGCTCACCGCACTGACCGACGGCATCGAACTGCTGGCCCGCGTCAGCGAGGCCGACGCGTGGCAGACCAGTCAGGTGCAGCGCGAGTTCGCCGAGCTCCTCACGGACGCAGGGGCGCAGGCGGACACAGTGATGCGGCTGCCCGACATCCGCGCGCTTCTGCAACGTCACCTCGCCGGCCGGCCGACGCGCGCGAACTTCCGCACCGGCACCTTGACGGTCTGCACCATGGTGCCGATGCGCTCGGTACCGCACCGGGTGGTGTGCCTGGTGGGGCTCGACGACGGTGTCTTCCCGCGGCTCGGGGTTGTCGACGGCGACGACGCGCTGGCCCGCTGTCCGATGACCGGCGAGCGCGACATCCGTTCGGAGGACCGGCAATTGCTGCTCGACGCGATCGGCGCGGCCACCGAGAAGCTGGTGATCACCTACACCGGCGCCAACGAGTACTCCGGCCAGCCGCGCCCGCCAGCCGTTCCGCTCGTTGAGCTGCTCGACGCGCTGGACGTGAC
>NZ_DASSCY010000028.1:0-26273 GCF_035697385.1 Mycobacterium sp.
AAGCCAGCGACACCATTGCCGAGCGGATGCGGGCGCTGGATTCGGTGCCCGATGGCCGGTCGGACACCGTGGCCGCTGCGACGTCGCTGCCGCAGTTCCCGGCTTACGAACACAGCACCACCGACGTCGTAGACCTGATCACCGCACGCATCTACGCGGCCGTGGACACCCTGCGCACGGTGCACGATGCCGTCGACGCCGAGGACCCCAGCACCGCCGACATCCTGCATCAGCTGATCGACGGCCTGGAGAAGCTGGCATGGTTGATCAAGTCGGAGAACCGCAAGGTCTAGGCGGTTCTGCCACAGATCACGTCGACGGTGGCGTCGATCAGTGCGTCCAGCGCGGCCGGTTCGGCGCCTGTCCTTGCACGCACCGCGAGTGAGTTCAACGCGGCAGTCGCGATGTGTGCCAATGCATTTGGGCCGGTGGCCGCCAGCTCGCCATCGCGCGCGGCTTTTTCGAACCGTTCGGTGAACGTCTCGGTGAACGCGCATAGCGTCGACTCGACGAGGACGCGAACCTGGGGGTCGCGGTGCGCCTCGGTGACGGCGGTGCCGAGCAGAAAGCAGCCCCTCGGCCCGTCGTCACCGGCAAGGTAGTAGTCGCGCGCATACCGGTACACCGCACGCAGCCCGTCGCGTAATGACCGCGGCCTGGCCAATGCGCCGGTCAACCAGGCGCGGCTGGTATCCGCGTATTCGGTCATCGCCCCTAGATAGAGCGCCCGTTTGTCCCCGAACGCCGCGTAGATGCTGGGGCGGTTCATCCCCATGCCGGCGGCCAGGTCGTCGAGCGAGGTGGCGGCATATCCCGCGCGCCAGAACGTGTCGCGCGCCTGCCGCAGCGCGGCGTCAGGGTCGTAGGCCCGCGGTCGGCCGCGGCGCTTCGACGGTCCACTGGTCATACAGCAAATTTTATACTAGTTTGCAAAAAATGAACGTGCACTCCGTCGAAGCCGGGAATGGCGAGCCGGTCCTACTTCTGCACGGCTACCCGCAGAGCGCATCGTGCTGGCGGCATCAGATCCCCGCGCTGGCCGCCGGGCACCGCGTGATCGCCCCCGACTGGCCCGGGTTCGGCCGCTCCGATCCACCAGAAACACCGCCGACCTACGACGCCGAGGTCGAACGCATCGACCGACTGGCCGACTCGTTCGGACTGGACCGCTTCAATCTCATCGCCCACGACTACGGCGGATTCCTTGGTCTGGGTTACATACTGCGCCGTCCCGACCGGGTCATGCGATTGGCGCTGCTGAATACGCGGGCGCACAACATCTTTCGGCCATGGTTCTATCGGTTCTCGCAGGGGCAACGATGGGCCGCGGTCCATGCGCCTGCCATCGTGCGCGGGCTTCCGCTGCGGCGGCTCCACCATTTTGCGCTGCGCCCATACCGCGCGCTTGGCTGCTTTGACGACGAACTCGAGGGCGAGTATCTGGGCTGGATGGACACCGCGAGCGGACGACGCACATTCGTCGAGTTCTTCAGGCACTATCACCTGCCTGCGGTGCCAGAGCTCGCCGAGGGTCTCGGGCGAATCGACTGTCCTACCGCGATCATCTGGGGCGACCGCGACCGCTATATTCCGTTCGCGACGGCATCCGAGCTCGCCAAGCGGATCCCCGGTGCCACGCTGACCCGGCTAACCGGTGGCGACCACTACATCATGGAGGAGCGGCCCGCCGAGGTGACGGCCGCGCTGCTGGAACTGCTGGCCCGGCCAAGCGAACTGGACTAGGGACTGGCCGCCGCGGCACCGTGTTCGACGGCTCCGCGGACGGCGTCGTCGCGGCGCCCGACCAAGTACCAGGTGTGCATCACACCCTTGCCCTTGATGTCCACGTCGCCGCGTTCCTCCAGCAAGAATGCGTGGTTTAGGCGCTCATAGACGTTGTCCGGCACCTGGATTCGTCCTTCGACATCCGTGGTTTCCATGCGCGACGCGACGTTGACCGCATCGCCCCACACGTCGTAGAAGAACTTGCGCGCGCCGACAACGCCGGCGACGACGGGTCCAGCGGCGAGGCCGATGCGCACCGGCACGGCCCGCCCACGCGGATCCTTGAGGTCGGTGACGGCGTCGGCCATGTCCAGCGCCAGGCAGGCCAGCGCCTCGACATGATCCGGCCGGGGCTGCGGCACGCCGCTGACCACCATGTAGGAGTCGCCGCTGGTCTTGACCTTCTCCAGGCCGTGCCGGTCGACCAGCGCATCGAGGTCGGTATACAGGCGGTCGAGAAACCGCACCAGTTCGGCAGGCGGAGTGTCGCTGGCCCGCTTGGTATACCCCGCGATGTCGGCGAACAGAATGGACGCGTCGTCGTACTTGTCGGCAATGATGTTGCGCGACGGGTCTTTTAATCGTTCGGCAATCGTCGCGGGCAAGATATTGGTCAGCAGCCGTTCGGATCGGTCGTACTCGGACTCCATTGCCTCTCTGGCACGGGCGATCTCGCGCAGCGAATACGACAGGACCAAGACAACCATCACGAAAGCGGAGGTGATGGTGAGCGCGAAGTTGATGTCGTATGCCCAGGCCGGTTGCACGCCGGTGTTGTTCGGTACAAGAAGCTCGAGAGCGATCACCACCGCCGCACTCAAGGCGGCCAGCGCAGAGGCGAGAACCCAGCGGTCGATACCGAGAATCACGAAGTTGATCGAAGCCGCGACCAGGAAGTAGAACTGCAGGCCCGAATCCGTGCCCAGATGCCAACAGACCACGGAGATCGAGGCGAACGCGACCGTGAGGAAGGTCAGCGGCGCGACCAGCTCACCGAACGGGTAAAGCAACGGGATCAATAGGAACACAACGGCGCTCGCCAAGTTGACCAGGCCGATCCACCACGCACCTTCGCCGGTGATGATTTGGAGTCCGCCGAAGAAGCCACTGATGACGGCGCTGATACGTGTCGTCAGCGTGAGCACGCGAAGGTGACGGGCCACCCGCTCGGCGTGATGTCGGGTGCGGGCAGGCACGCGGCTCTGTAGCGCCACCTCCGGCACACATACGCGGCGCACCTTGTCCACCACGGCACAAAGCCTATCGCTGCCGGATGGTTCTACCTGCGCTTTCTCGGTTCCGCTGCGGGCAAACGGATTATTACCCGCCAGTATCCGAAGTTCTGTCCACACAGCGAAGCAGTTGGTTTTGCTCAAACATTCCGATTTCGATACCGCTGCGAAACTGCTGGTTTGCCCAATCGCAAGCACATTCCCGGTGGCTCTGTCTTGGCGAAACCGGGATGCGAGTCGCGCCGCAATCGGCCTACCAACGTCGCGGGTCCATCGTCACGTGACGGAGTATGCGTGCGCACCGAAGGCCTTCCGCGGACTGCAATCCACGGTCTCCAACCGTTGCTGAGTTGGCACCTTCTGCCACAATTCTTGGGCGGCTTGTTCGCCGATAGGTACGGGACGTTGCCGCGAAGCGGTCGTTGCTGTCGGGCCGGTCTGCTCCTTCACCGCGCGCGTTGTGATTCAAAAGTGACGACCACGTGATTACCAGGCATTGCGCCGTTATTAACGGTACGAACAATTATTGACTATTCAAACAATGCCATAGGTATGTTCTTTGCTAAACCGGCGTTATTGGGCGCGACCTTTAGCAGTGCTTTCCGACCGTAGTCAGGCGGACGCGGCGATTTATCATCCTCCGCAAGTTGGAAGCTGCGCAGTTCTTATCAATTAGGTGCATTGATCGCATTCGTAGTTTAATTTGTATCCAACCGACTTAGCGAATGTCATCGGACCGAGATCTGAATAAGGAGTGGCCATGGGTCGCACTATGAGACGCCGTCTGCAGCGCTATGGGATCACAACGGTGATTGCCATAGCGCCGATCGCCATCTTGTGTGCGTACGTCTCTAATTTGCTCGTGCCGACCGAGCCGCTGCCCAAGCCAGTGAACTATGAGTACGTCCCCACGGCCTCCATCGAGAACACGAACAACACGATTGGTGTCGCCGACTCCGACATCTATGGCCTGACCATGCCGGACGGCTTCACGCCGGACACCGCCGCGATGGACAAGCATCTGGATGAGCTGCAGGCCTTGGGCGTGAACACGGTCCGCGTGCTGGTTCCATGGGCCGGCAACCAGCCCTGGCCACCCGGAACCCTGCCGCCGGATTGGGAGGCAACGTTCTGGCAGCGCTCCGACTACCTCATCAATGCGGCCGCCGAGCGCGGCATGGGTGTGCTCGCCGTACTGAACGGCACGCCGGCCTGGGGTGCCGATCCGGATGAGGGCGGCTGGGGCGTCGGCGCGGCGCCCGACCCTGAGGCATTCGCCGCCTACGCGGCGACTGTTGCGCAGCGGTATGGCGTGAAGATTTCGGCGTACGAGATCTGGAATGAGCCGAACGCGGTTCCATATTGGACGCCGGTCCCAGATCCCGAGACCTACACCGAGGTGCTGAAGGCCGCGTGGACGGCGATCAAGAACGCCAACGGAATCATCGGCGCGGATCCCACGGACCCGCTGGTGGTCGGCGGCGTGCTGGGCGCGGTCGTCAACTTCGGCGATATCACCATGGACCCCCGCCATTACCTCGAGCAGATGTACGCCAGTGGCGCCAAAGGGTATTTCGACGCGATCTCGTTCCACCCGTATCAGTACACGACGCCGTTCTCGGAGGGCGAGTACAGCGAGGCAGAGCCATGGAAGGCTGACTCGCCGCTCGAGCAGCTGATCGCGATGCGGCAGACGATGATGATCAATGGTGATGATGCCCTGAAGATCTGGGCAACCGAATACGGGCTGCCCACCGCCGGCGTCAACGGAGTCACCGAGCAGCAGCAGGCCGACTTCATCGAGGACTTCCTCGACGCGTGGGACGACTTGTCCTACACCGGTCCCGCGTTCATCTACACCACTGTCGACCGCATGGACGGCACCGAGGATGGCTCGTTCGGCATCTTCACCAAGGACGCGCAGGGCAACTGGGTACCGAAGTTGGCCGCACAGGTCATCAAGGACGCCATCGCAGCCAATCAACAACAGCCCGATCTCGGTCAGGCGATCGGGCAGGCGCTCGGGCAGCTGTTCCAGCAGTTGTTCACCACGTTGGCCCAGTCATACGTCAACGCGATCGCCCAAGCACTGGCCAACCTGTTCGCGGGCATCTTCAATCCGGCTCCCGCCATCACCGCCACCGCACTTTCGCTTCCCGCTGACATCCAGGCAGCGGTAGCCGAGGGGACTGCCGCAGCCGCGGTGTCGGCGGACACGACGGTGGCCGACCAGACGGCGACTGCAGCCGATACCGCCGGCGTTGCCGACGCGGCCCCTGCCGACGTGGTTGCGGCCGAAGTGGTTCCCGCTGTCGAGCCCGAGGTCACCGAGCCCGAGGTCATCGAGCCCGAGGTCACCGAGCCCGAGGTCATCGAGGCGGTGACCGAGGAAACGGCAGTCGAGGAGTCCGAGGCTCCCGCTGAGGAGACGGAAACCATCTCGGAGGAGCCCGCCACCGAGGTCGACGAATCCGCGGAGGCGACCACGCCTGCCGAGGAGACGTCCACCGAGGAGGCGACGACACCCGCGGGCCGCAAGGAATCCGATGACGAAGCCAAGGACGAGCCCAAGAAGGAATCTGACAAGAAGTCGGATGAGGGCACGGCTGCTGGCGGCGCCTCCTCGGGCGGCAAGCACGAGGCGGGCAGCGTCAAGAACGGCACGTCTGTCAGCCAGATCAAGGACAGGCTCGCCAAGGAGACGGTGACGACCGGCGCACCCGCGGCGGCAGCCGACGCGTCGGCGGACGCCCCGGCGGCCTAGTCGGCCGACATCCGGGCGGCGTCCCTGGCCCGCAGCGCCAGCCACAACTCGTGGCGGTCCTGCGCGGAATCCAGGCGCCGCCCGGTGAGTCGCTCGATCGCGTCGATGCGGTGGCGCATGGTGTGCCGGTGCACGTGCAATGCGCTTGCGGCGGAACCCCAGTGGCCGTTGTGCTCGAGGAACGCGGTCAGGCCGCGTAGCAGTTCGTCTGCGCGGTCGGTCGCGTCGAGCGGGCCGAGCACCGCATCGGCGAAGGCCTGAAGGGACTGCGCGCCAACCATATTGAGCAGCAAGCGGCTGCTGGCAATCTCCTCGGCGTGCATGTGCCTGCCCTGTAATCGGCTGGCAGGCAGCGCCGAACGCGCCTGCCGCAGCGACACGACAAGGGCGCCTGGCCGCACGGCGATGCCGATCCCTGCGGCACGGCTGGCGGCCAATGTGCCCAGCACCGCTGGGAGGTCGGTGCTCAGCGGCACCGCCAGCTCGACCACCTCACCGACCACCCGCACCAACGCGTCCGGCAGTGTGATCAGCAGATCCGCGGCCAGGTCGTCGGCGTCGTCGGGCGCGGCGACGGCGGCGGCCCGCAAGTCGGCGTCGGGCAGGCCGACCGACGTCAGCCAGCGGGCCGCGACCACGTCGTCCACCGTTGCTCGCGCCAGGCGGTCGAGAACCTGCGCCCGGCCCCGCCGCTGTGCGGTGTTCAGGCCGTGCCGTCGCTCCAGCTCGAGGGACAGCAATGACACCAGATCGCCCGAAACATGGTGTGCGGCAGGCTGTTCAGCCGGGCCGTCGATCAACAGCCAGGCCCGCAGGCGACGCGCGCCAAGGGCATGCAGTTCGCGGCGCCGCCCGTCGCTGATGTCAGCCGCCGCCGCGGTCAGGCCCTGATCGCGCACGGAGGCGAGCAATTCCGACAGCTGTGCGACGAGTCGCTCACCGCCGGGATCCGATTCGGCCAGCACCCTTCCGAGCAAGTCGACGACGACACCGAACCGGCCGGTCGCCTCGCGATGCGCGGCGAGGATGCCGAGCAGGCCACCCGGAGTAACTGCCGCGGCGGTGAGTGCCCGCTGGGTTTGCAGCGCCCACTCCAGATCCTGGCGTTCAGCGCGGGCGCGGTAAGCGAACACCGCCTTGGTCACCGCGATGAACGGAACCGGGTCCGGCACGGTCAGCAGGGGCATCCCGACTTCGTCTGCGGCGGTGATCAGCCGCTCGGGCGCGCACTGATGTGGCAGTTCGGCGCCCAGTCCCAATCCGACGGCCTGGACGCCGGCGGCGGCGAGTTCGACGAGGTAGGACCGGCAGCCATCGGCGCTTTCCGGCAGTAGTAGACCGATGGTCAACAACAGCTCGCCGCCCTGCAGCCACGGGCCGGGACGGGACAGCTCGGAGACGGCCGCGGCCTCGATTTCGCGATCAGCGCCGCGCTGGCCGGCCACCAGCTGCAACCCGAGTTCGGGGTCAGCGGCCAGCTCCGCGACGGTGAGCATGGACACATTGTCGAACGGCGCAGCCAACGTTTCTACAGAACGGCTATATCGCTACCCGGCGTACTGGGGAAACCTATCTTGCTATGACGCCGCAAGAACCGATCGGACCGGTCGATGCCACCCGCGTGCCGCGCTATGCGGGTCCGCCTACGTTCGCGCGCCTGCCGCGCACGGACCAGGTGACACACACCGACGTCGCCGTCGTCGGCATCCCGTTCGACTCAGGCGTCTCCTACCGGCCCGGTGCGCGGTTCGGCCCAGGCCACATCCGGGCCGCCTCCAAGCTGCTGCGCACCTACCATCCGCGTCTCGACGTTGAGCCGTTCGCTGTCCAGCAGGTGGCCGATGCCGGCGACATCGCGGTCAACCCGTTCGACATCGCCGAAGCGATCACCACGATCGAGCGCGCCTCCGACGAGCTGCGTGACGGCGGCACCAAGCTCGTCACTCTCGGGGGAGACCACACCATCGCGCTACCTCTCTTGCGCTCATTGCATCGTGATCACGGCCCAATTGCGGTGCTGCACTTCGACGCTCATCTCGACACCTGGGACACCTACTTCGGGGCGCCGTTCACCCACGGCACCCCCTTCCGGCGCGCCAGCGAGGAGGGTCTTCTCGATCCCGAGCACTGCCTGCACGTCGGCATTCGCGGCCCGCTGTACGCGCCAACAGATTTGTCCGACGACCGGGTACTCGGATTTCAGGTGATCGGCACCGACGACTTCCAGCTGGACGGGCTGACCGCGGTGATCGAGCGGATGCGCGCCAGGATCGGTGACGCACCGGTGTACGTGTCGGTCGACATCGACGTGCTGGACCCCGCACACGCACCGGGCACCGGCACCCCGGAAGCCGGCGGAATGACGAGCCGGGAGCTGTTGCATTGTCTGCGAAATCTGGTGGGCGCCAACGTCATCGGCGCCGATATCGTCGAGGTCGCCCCCGCGTACGATCATGCTGAGATCACCGGGATCGCGGCCGCTCATGTCGCTTATGAGCTGATCTCGGTGCTGGCGAAGTCATGACCGAACATCGCAACGGTGGCGCGGCCGTCGTCGAAACGCTCGCCGCGCATGGCGTCGACACGATCTTCGGCATCCCAGGTACCCACAACCTCGAGATCTACCGGCACCTGCCGAGGACCGGAGTTCGTGCGATCACGCCGCGGCACGAGCAGGGCGCGGGATACGCCGCCGAGGCCTTTGCGCGAGTGTCCGGCCGGCCGGGTGTCGTGGTGACCACCAGTGGCCCCGGCCTGACCAACGTGATGACCGCGGCGTCGACGGCCTATGCGGAATCGCAGCCGATGCTGGTGCTGTCGTCGGGTCTGCCGACCGGCGCTGAGGGACGCGATCTCGGGCAGCTGCACGAGGCCAAGAACCCGCTAGGGGCAATGGATCAGCTGGTGCGGTGGAGTCGACGGGTGCGCAGCGCCGACGAGGCCGCCGCCGCAGTGACAGAGGCGTTCGGTAGCTTCACCGCTGGCCGTCTCCGGCCCGTGCATATCGAGATCCCGTTCGACGTGCTGGAGCAGAGCTGGTCCGGTGAGGCACATCAGTGCACGAAAGCCGATGCAGCGCAGCCTGATCCGGGCACAGTTCGTCGGGCGGCCGAGGTGCTTGCCGCGGCGGCGCAGCCGATGATCATCGTCGGAGGCGGCGCCGTCGACGCACAGGCCGAGGTGACGGCGCTGGCCGAGGCGCTCGGCGCGCCGGTGGCCACCACGGTCAACGGCAAGGGGGTGCTCGACGAGGCACACCCGCTGTCGGTCGGTGCGTCGATCCGGCTGCGCGCCCTGCAGAAAGCCGCCGCCGACAGCGACGCGCTGTTGGTAGTCGGTACCGAGTTGGGCGATTCCGACCTGTGGGACGGGCAGATTCGCGCCGAGACGGTGATCCGCTGCGACATCGATCCTGACCAGCTGGACAAGAACTGCCCGGCCGATCACCGCCTGCTGGGCGATGCGGCGACGACACTCGCGGCGCTGCTGGCGGCATTGCCTGACCACCGGCCTGCCACGCCAGATCGCGCGAGCGCCTTGCGCGCGGGGTGCCGCGACGAAGCCGCCAAGGTCGCCGGTCAATACGCCGAGATCAACGCGGCGGTCCGCGCGGCACTGCCTGTCGATACCGTGCTTACGGGTGACAGCTCGCAGGTCACCTACTTCGGCTCGGTGCACTTCTTCGATCTGCCCGCACCGCGGCGATTCTGCTACTCACCCGGCTACGCCACCCTTGGCTACGGCCTTCCTGCCGGGCTCGGCGCTGCCATCGCACGCCCTGAGGCAGCGGTCGCCGTGCTGCTCGGCGACGGCGCGCTGATGTTCTCGGTGCAGGAGCTGATAACCCTTGTCGAACAACGACTTCCGGTGCCGGTAGTCGTCGTCGACAACGGCGGCTATCAGGAGATCCGCGACCAGGAAGTGGCTCGTGGCATCGCGCCCATCGGCGTCGAACTGCGCACCCCGGATCTGGCCGCTCTCGCCGTGGCGATGGGCGCGCGCGGCGTGCGGACCACCTCGGCCGCCGATCTCACCGAGCTGGTCGGTGGCGCACTCGACGCCGACGGCCCGACCCTCATCCATTTCGATATCCGCTGAAAGGACGGTCCCAACATGGCCGCCAATTTGGACGTAGCGATCGTCTTCATTTATCTGGCCGGCATGATCGCGTTCGGCTTCTGGGGCAAGCGCAGGGCCACAACGCAATCCGACTTCCTCGTCGCAGGCCGCCGGCTCGGCCCGATGCTGTACTCGGGCACCATGGCCGCGATCGTGCTGGGAGGCGCGTCGACGATCGGCGGTGTCGGACTCGGATACCAGTACGGCATCTCCGGCATGTGGCTGGTGATCGCGATCGGCGTGGGAATCCTCTTGCTGAGCCTGCTGTTCGCGGGCCGGATCCAGCGGCTGCGGGTGTACACCGTCAGCCAGATGCTCGAATTGCGTTACGGCCCAGGATCTTCTGTGCTCTCCGGAGTGGTGATGTGGGGCTACACGCTGATGCTGTCGGTGACGTCGACTATTGCCTACTCGACGATCTTCGGCGCGCTGTTCGATATCGGCAAGGTCCCTGCGATCATCCTCGGCGGCGGCGTCGTGATCATCTACTCGGTGCTGGGTGGCATGTGGTCCATCACGCTGACGGACTTCGTGCAGTTCATCATCAAGACCATCGGCGTCTTCTTCATCCTGCTGCCGATCGCGCTGTACAAGACCGGCGGGATGTCCGGACTGGCCGAGAAGCTTCCGGCCGACGCCACCTCGTTCACTGCGATCGGCGGCGACACGATTCTGACCTACTTCGTCGTCTACACGTTCGGTCTGCTGATCGGGCAGGACATCTGGCAGCGGGTGTTCACCGCGCGCAGTCCCGGCGTGGCCCGCTGGGCCGGTGCCGGGGCGGGCGTGTACTGCCTGCTCTATGCGGTGGCAGGCGCGGTGATCGGGATGGCGGCCAAGGTGCTGCTGCCTGCGCTGGAGGCTCGTGACGACGCGTTCGCGCAGTTCGTGGAGATGCAGTTGCCGCCGGTGCTGGCCGGCCTGGTGCTAGCGGCCGCGCTCGCGGCGGTGATGTCGACGTCGAGCGGCGCGCTGATCGCCACGGCGACCGTCTTCAGCCAGGACATCGTGGCCAAGCTGCTCAAGCGCGACGTCGAAGCGGGCAGCGAGCATGATCACATCCGCAACAATCGGCTCTATGTCGCGGGCTTCGGCATCCTCATGGTGGCCATCGCCTGTGCACTGCAGGACGTCGTCTTCGCGCTCACGGTCGCATACGACATCCTGGTCGGCGGGCTGCTGGTGCCGATCCTCGGAGGGCTGCTGTGGCGGCGCGGCACCAACATCGGCGCAGTCGCGGCGATGGCCGTCGGCACGGTCGCCACCCTCGCGACCCTGATCGCGGTGGACGACAAGTTCGCGAATGACCCGATCTACTGGGGTTTGGCCTCCGGTTTGGTGGTGTACGTGGTCGGCAGCCTGGCCAGCAAACCCACCGATCCTGAGGTCCTCGCGGAATGGGATCGGAGAAGCCGCGGAGAGAGTGTCTCGGCGGTTCCGGTGTAGCAAACTCTTGGAACATGCAAGAATGCCATGACATGAGACTGTCGTGGATGCGCACAGCGGCGATCAGCTGCCTGATCGCGTGCGGAACGATGGTCGCCGGGCCCGGCGTCGCAGGTGCCGCGACGGCGTCCGCCGATCTGTTCGGCATCGATCTCGACATCTTCGACGTCTTCTGCCGCAACGACAAGAAGTGCGACGACGACAACGATCGCCGTGGCGCTCCTGGCATCGACAGCAACGTGCCCGAGGTCCGCATCAACGGGGTGCTCGGTACCGAAGAACCTAAGAGCGGCCTTGCCGGCGGGTCTGGCGGTGGCGGTGGCGGCGAAGTCCCCAGCAGCGCAGGAACGAGCAGGCCGGCGAACCTGCCGCCCGTGCCGACCGCGCCAGGTTCGCGCGAAATCGTGATTCGCGCGGAGCCAACAGCGCCGGCTCCGGCAGTGCCTGTTCCCGCGGCTCCCGCAGTGCCGGCACCGGTGGTCGCGCCGCCGGCGGTCGTGCTACCGATCGTTGTGCCGCCTGTGGTCGTGCCGCCCTTGATGCCGCCGGCACCCGCCATCGGTCCGGTGGTGCCGCCGTCGCCACCGGAGGTGCATCCTCCGTCGCTGACCCCACCCCCGCGAACCGACCGTCAGCCGGCGCCAGTGGGTGATATCGGCACCCAAGGGATACCCGTTGCGTTCCGCGTCGGCTACGCGGACTACCTCAGAGCCGCGACGGTAGGAGAACTTGCGGCTGTGGCCCTGCCGGGTGCGGCAGGCATTGTTGTGATCACCGCGCTGGGCGGCCTGCTGGGGTTCAGGCAGGCCCGCGCATTGCAGGCGCTGCCGCCCGCGAACATCGCGAATGTCGTGCGATTCCTGCAATGACGTCGGTGCCCTCGGTGGGATTCGAACCCACACTGTCTGGGTTTTGAATCCAGTTCCTCTGCCAGTTGGGATACGAGGGCGTGTTCATTTCGCGCGGCTTACCACCATAGACGATGCCCCGAGGTCGCTGATCGCGGCTGCGACCGCCACAATGTGACGCATGACCGGGTCAACGACCGACGCCGAAAAGCCACGCCGCGTTCTCATCGCTGAGGACGAGGCGCTCATCCGGCTGGATTTGGCCGAGATGCTGCGCGAGGAAGGCTACGAGGTCGTCGGCGAGGCCGGCGACGGGCAGGAGGCCGTCGACCTGGCCGAGAGCCTGAAACCGGATCTCGTGATCATGGACGTCAAGATGCCGCGTCGCGACGGCATCGACGCGGCGTCGGAGATCGCCAGTAAGCGGATCGCCCCGATCGTCATCCTGACCGCGTTCAGTCAGCGCGACCTGGTCGAGCGGGCGCGTGACGCCGGCGCCATGGCCTATCTGGTCAAGCCGTTCAGCATCACCGACCTCATACCGGCGATCGAAGTCGCGGTCAGCCGGTTCAGCGAGATCGCCGCCCTCGAATCAGAAGTCGCGACGTTGTCGGACCGCTTGGAGACGCGCAAACTGGTCGAGCGCGCCAAGGGTTTGCTACAGGCCAAGCAGGGGATGACCGAGCCCGAGGCGTTCAAGTGGATCCAGCGCGCTGCGATGGATCGCCGAACCACGATGAAGCGCGTCGCCGAGGTCGTGTTGGAGACCCTCGACGATCCCAAGGACTCGTCGCCCTCGCGCTAGATTTCGAGGCGAACGCGTAAATAATGCGTTTCCGATCGAGCCGTTCAGCGCAATTAATCGACCGATACCCGGGGCGCGTTTACCAACATCACGCACTACGGCCACACGTTGGCTATGTTCTACGACGAAGCGTCGGCGATACGCCCGAGTAGTGGTGGAGCGTCAACGCCGACATAAACATTGACCCGGAGGTGAAACGTGCGCGGTCGCGTAGCACGGAGTGCATTTGCTATCGGTAGCGCGGGTTTGGTCGTGCTGGCGATTGCCGGTTGCCAACAACAATCCGAGCCGAGTGAGGGCGGCGAGACGCAGGCCGACCTGAAGATCGTCGAGCAGGTGCAGATCGACGAGAACGGCGCGGAGGTTCCACCGCCCGAGGAGGCTGCGGCCGCCGATCCCGCCGGCGACGGCAAGGCGCAGTGCCCGCCAGTGTCGATCGCGATGGCGGGAGCGCTCAACGGGCCCGACGCCCAGCTGGGCATCAACATCAAGAACGGCATTCAGCTGGCGGTCGACAAGCACAACACCGCCAACCAGGGCTGCCAGGTGCAGCTGAAGACGTTCGACACCGAGGGCGACCCGCAGAAGGCCACCCAGGTCGCGCCGCAGATCATCAACGACGCGTTCACCATCGGCCTGATCGGGCCCGCGTTCTCCGGCGAAACGAACGCCACCGGCGACGTGTTCAACCAGGCCGGCCTTGTCGCCGTCACCGCGTCGGCGACCAACGTCACGCTGTCGGAGAAGGGGTGGCGGACGTTCTTCCGCGGGCTGGGTAACGACGGGGTGCAGGGGCCGTCGGTCGCCAACTACATGAAGAACAACCTCAAGTGGGACAAGGTCTGTGTGGTCGATGACAGCACCGACTACGGCCTCGGTCTGGCCCAGGCGATGCGCGAGACACTTGGTCCTGTCGCCGATTCCGGATGCAACATCTCGGTGAAGAAGGGCGACAAGGACTTCTCCGCCGCCGTGACCCAGATCAAGGGCGTCAACCCGAAGGGTGTCTTCTTCAGCGGGTACTACGCAGAGGCGGCACCGTTCGCGCAGCAGCTGAAGGACGGCGGGTTCGAGGGCACATTCGTCAGCGGCGACGGCACCAAGGATCCGGCGTTCGTCAATCAGGCGGGCGCGGCGGCGAAGGACGCCCTCCTGTCCTGCCCGTGTGGACCGGCCACCGGTACGTTCGCCGAGGAGTACACCCAACGGTTCGGGGAGCCGAGTACATACAGCGCCGAGGGCTACGACCTGGGCACAATTCTGTTGAAGGGCATCGACTCCGGCGCCATCACCCGGCCGGCGCTGCTGGAGTTCGTCCGCAACTACAAGGGTCAGGGTGTGGCCCGTGAGTACCAGTGGACGCCCACCGGCGAGTTGACCTCCAGCCTGATCTGGATCTACAAGGTCCAATAGGAACTGACCGAGGACGCGTCCGAGACCGTATGGCTCGGACGCGTTCTCGTGAAGACAGCGTTTTCGCGAGGAGCCGCGCCGGATGATTCAGCAGTGCTTGGATCCTGCCCAATACGCCTGCATGGCCGCCAACATCAACTTCAATCTGGAAGGCCTGCGAAACGGCTTCTGGCAGTTGACGATCGACGGCCTGTCCTGGGGCGCGATCTATGCACTCGTGGCCGTCGGTTACACACTGGTGTTCGGTGTGTTGCGGTTGATCAACTTCGCGCACTCCGAGATCTTCATGCTGGGCATGTTCGGCGCCTACTTCTGCCTTGACATGATCCTTGGGTTCACGCCGAGTGGAAACGCCTACAACGTGGGCATTCCGTTGACTGTGCTCTATCTGGGCATCGCAATGCTTTTCGCGATGCTCGTGTCCGGGTCAGCCGCGGTCGGATTGGAGTTCATCGCCTACCGGCCATTGCGAAAACGCCACGCCCGCTCGCTGACGTTCCTGATCACCGCCATCGGCATGTCCTTCGTGCTGCAGGAATTCGTCCACTTCGTGTTGCCGAAGATCATCAAGGGCTACGGCGGGAGCAATGCGCAACAACCGATCATCTTGATGCAACCCAAGACGCAGTTCACGATCTTCGGGGCGACGGTCTCCAACGTCACGCTGGTCATCATCGCCGCCGCGCTGATCTTCGCGCTGTTGACCGATATGGCGATCAACCGGACGAAGTTCGGTCGCGGCATCCGCGCCGTCGCTCAGGACGCCAACACGGCCACCCTGATGGGTGTTTCGCGAGAGCGGATCATCATGATGACGTTCCTCCTCGGCGGCCTGCTGGCCGGGGCGGCTGCGCTGCTCTACACCCTCAAGGTGCCGCAGGGCATCATCTACTCCGGCGGCTTCCTGTTGGGCATCAAGGCGTTCACAGCCGCGGTGCTCGGCGGAATCGGCAACCTACGGGGCGCGCTGCTCGGCGGCTTGCTGCTGGGCATCATGGAGAACTACGGGCAGGCCGTCTTCGGTACCCAGTGGCGAGACGTGGTGGCGTTCGTGTTGCTTGTTCTGGTGCTGCTGATCCGGCCGACCGGGATACTCGGTGAAAGCCTCGGGAAGGCGAGAGCATGAGCAGCCAGCGAGGAGCCGAAGGCGGATCGCGCATGAGCCGGAGTGAGCGACTCATGGCGCCCGGCGACGCGCTGCGCAATTGGTGGGACGGTCTATCCCGGGTGCAGAAGTGGGGCTTCGGCGCGATCGGCTTCACGCTGCTCGCCCTGCTGCCGCTGTTTCCTCCGCCGTTCCTCGACACCCCGAACATCAGCTTCGGCGGCACAATGGCGCAGTTCGCGATGGTCGCGATCATCGCGATCGGCCTCAACGTCGTTGTCGGCCAGACCGGCCTTCTTGACCTCGGTTATGTCGGCTTCTACGCGGTCGGGGCGTACACCGTCGCATTGCTTACCAGCCCCAACAGCCCGTGGAACAGCATGGGCCCCACCGGCTTCCTCAGTGAGGACTGGGCCTGGTTGTCCCTTGTGCCTGTGGCGATGGCCATCACGGCGCTCACCGGCCTGATCTTGGGTACTCCGACGTTGCGACTGCGGGGCGACTATCTGGCCATCGTCACGCTCGGTTTCGGCGAGATCATCCGGCTGCTTGCCGACAACCTGTCGGACATCACCAACGGTCCGCGCGGGCTCAACGAGGTGGCCTATCCGAGGGTGGGGGAGAGCGAGCGGCTGCCCGAAGGCGTTTTCTCCAGCGGAAATTCGGCGGGCGACGCCAACTACGGCACCTGGTGGTTCTGGCTGGGCATCACCTTGATGATCGGCATCCTGCTGCTGGTCGGCAACCTCGAGCGCAGCCGGGTCGGCCGTGCCTGGGTCGCCATCCGGGAAGACGAGGACGCCGCGGAAGTCATGGGCGTCAACACTTTTCGGTTCAAGCTGTGGGCGTTCGTGATCGGCGCGGCGATCGGCGGGTTGTCCGGTGCGCTCTATGCCGGCCAGGTTCAGTTCGTCGCCCCGCCGACGTTCAACATCATCAACTCGATGCTGTTCCTGTGCGCTGTGGTGCTCGGCGGGCAGGGCAACAAACTCGGTGTCATCTTCGGCGCGTTCATCATCGTGTACTTGCCGAACCGCTTGCTCGGCGTGCAGTTCCTCGGCATCAACCTCGGCGACCTGAAGTACCTGTTCTTCGGCATGGCGCTGGTGGCGCTGATGATCTTCCGGCCGGAGGGCCTGTTCCCGGCGCGTCAACAACTGCTGGCGTACGGCAAGGCCGCCCGAAATCTGGTGCGACCGAGCGAAAAGGAGCCGGCCGCATGACGATCGAGGAACTGGCAGGCGTCCACCGCGAGATCAACGCCGCCGAAGGCGAAGTCCTTTTGGAGACAACCGATCTGACCATGCGGTTCGGCGGCCTGGTTGCGCTGGATTCGGTGACGTTTCAGATTCGGCGCGGCGAGATCCTCGGCATGATCGGCCCCAACGGAGCGGGCAAGACGACGTGCTTCAACGCGATCACCGGTGTGTACCGGCCGACGTCGGGCTCGGTGACGTTCGACGGTGCGCCGTTGGGCCGGATCAAGCGCCACCAGATCACCCGCCGCGGCATCGCCCGCACCTTCCAGAACATCCGGCTGTGGGGCGAAATGACGGCGCTCGAGAACGTTATGGTCGGCACCGACGCGCGCCATCACACGTCCGTGCCCGGTGCGCTTGTGCGCACGCCGCGCCACCGCCGCGAGGAGCGCTCGGCGGTCGAACGCTCCGTGGCGCTGCTCGAGTTCGTCGGTATTGGGCACCGCGCCGAGGAGAAGGCGAAGAACCTGCCGTACGGAGACCAGCGGCGCCTGGAGATCGCCCGCGCGCTGGCCACCGAGCCAAAGCTGCTGTGCCTGGACGAACCGGCCGCGGGGTTCAACCCGCGGGAGAAGGCCGCGCTGATCGAGTTGATCCGCAAGATCCGCGACGACGGCTACACCGTGCTGCTCATCGAACACGACATGCGGCTGGTGATGGGGGTGACCGACCGCATCATCGTGCTGGAGTTCGGCCGCAAGATCGCCGACGGCCTGCCCGCCGAAATCCGCGAGGACCCGCAGGTCATCGCCGCCTACTTGGGAGTGCCCGATGACACAGTCGGTTGAGTCGTCACGCCCGGTCGTTCTCGAGGTGCGCGACCTCGTCGTGCAGTACGGACGAATCCGTGCGCTGCACGGCATTTCGCTACAGGTCCACGAGGGCGAGCTGGTCACGCTGCTCGGTTCTAACGGCGCAGGCAAGTCCACCACGATGCGGGCCATCTCGGGAATGCTGCCGCTGACATCGGGATCGGTGTGGTTCCAAGGCGAAGACATCACCAAGGTCAAGGCACATCATCGGGTGACCCACGGCCTGATCCAGGCGCCGGAGGGCCGCGGCGTGTTCCCTGGCATGTCGGTGGTCGAGAACCTCGAAATGGGTTGCTACGGACGCAAATTCCCCTCCAGGCAGGAACACAAAGAACGACTGGATTGGGTATTTGAGACCTTTCCCAGGCTCGCCGAGCGGCGCAACCAGGTAGGCGGCACGCTGTCCGGTGGCGAGCAACAGATGCTGGCGATCGGCCGTGCCTTGATGGCGCGGCCGCAGGTGCTGTTGCTCGACGAACCGTCAATGGGCCTGGCGCCGATGGTGATCTCCCAGATATTCAAGATCATCGCCGATATCAACGCTCAGGGCACCACCGTGCTGCTTGTCGAGCAGAACGCACAGCAGGCGCTGAGCCGATCAGACCGCGCCTACATCCTGGAGACCGGTGAGATCACCCGAACCGGTGTCGCCCGAGACTTGTTGGAAGACGACAGCATTCGCGCCGCCTACCTGGGCGTCGCATAACTCAACCCGCGTGACCCAACCCCGCGACCGTCCGTGTCTGCTGCCCGACACGCCGGGATTTGCCCGCATTTTCAGCACACTCGCGGCACCTGAGCGTGCGTCGCACGTTAAATGACCCGAAATCGTTTGACGCGCCCCGCCGTCCCGGACACCAGTTCCAGCCGACTCGTTGGCACACCGAGGTGCTTGGCAAGCATCTTCACGACGGCGGCGTTGGCTTTCCCGTCGACAGCGCGCTCTTGCACGTAGATCGTCAGATCACCGTCATCATCGACCGCGACGAGCGGGCCTTTCCGGCTGCCGGGTTTGACCCGGACGACGACGAACTCGCTGCCAGGCACCGCCTAATCTTCGCGCGAGCGTGCGCGAATTGCTGGCGTTCAGCGGCGTGTCGGGCAACAGACACGCACGGTCGCTGCAGTGGCGCGAGAATCTAGCGGGCGACGATCACCGACGAGCCGTGGCCGAACAGGCCCTGGTTGGCGGTGACGCCGACCTTCGCGCCCTCGACCTGACGGCCCGTGGCCTGCCCGCGCAGCTGCCACGTCAACTCGCACACCTGCGCAATGGCCTGCGCGGGAATGGCCTCGCCGAAGCTGGCCAGCCCGCCTGACGCGTTGACGGGAATGCGGCCGCCGATTGTCGTTGCGCCGCTACGCAACAGCTGCTCGGCCTCACCCTTGGGGCACAGACCCAGATGCTCGTACCAGTCGAGTTCCAGCGCGGTGGACAGGTCATACACCTCGGCCAGCGACAGATCTTCGGGGCCGATCCCGGCCTCGGCATAGGCGGCGTCGAGGATCTGGTCCTTGAACACCCGTTCCGGTGCGGACACCACAGCGGTGGAATCGGTTGCGATATCCGGCAATTCGGGCAGGTGCTGCGGGTACTGCGGCGTCACGGTGCTCACCGCGCGCACCGACGGCACGCCCTCGACCGAACCAAGGTGCTTCTCGGCAAAGGCCTTGCTGGCAACGATCAGCGCCGCCGCGCCGTCGGACGTTGCGCAAATATCAAGCAGCCGAAGGGGATCCGATACCACGGGACTGGCAAGGACGTCCTCGACGGTGGCTTCCTTGCGGTACCGCGCGTTGGGGTTCTGCAGCCCATGCTTGGCGTTCTTGACCTTCACCTGCGCGAAGTCCTCGAGCGTGGCGCCGTACAGATCCATCCGGCGACGGGCAAGCAGCGCGAAATACACCGTGTTCGTGGCCCCGATCAGGTGGAATCGCTGCCAGTCTGGGTCGTTGCGGCGTTCCCCGCCGACCGGCGCGAAGAAGCCCTTTGGCGTGGTATCCGCGCCGATGACCAACGCGACGTCGCAAAAGCCCGCAAGGATCTGCGCCCGAGCGCTCTGCAGTGCCTGCGATCCGCTGGCACACGCCGCATACGACGACGACACGGGCACGCCGTTCCAGCCCAGCTTCTGGGCGAACGTCGCACCGGCGACGAATCCGGGATAGCCGTTGCGGATGGTGTCGGCGCCGGCCACCAATTGGATCTGACGCCAGTCCAGGCCCGCCTCGGCCAGCGCGGCCCTCGCGGCGACGACGCCGTACTCGGTGAAGTCGTTGCCCCACTTGCCCCACGGGTGCATGCCGGCGCCAAGGATGTAGAGCGGTTCGGGGCTGGATGTCGCCGCCGGGGCGGCTCCGGTGCTCATGACGCGATCCTCCATGCGTAGACGATGCGCTCGACGCCGTCGTCGTCGACGTACAGCGGCATGGTGGTCAGCTCCATCTCCATGCCGATCTTCAGGTCGGCCGCCAACGTGCCCTCGACAACCTTGCCCAACACGATCAGTCCCTCGTCGGCCAGCTGCACGGCGGCAACGGCGAACGGCTCGAACGGATCTGGCGATGGATAGGGCGGCGGCGGGGCATACCGGTTCTCGGTGTAACTCCACAGCGTGCCGCGGCGCGACAGTGGCACCTGCGCCAGCTCGTCGCCATCGCAAGCGGGATTGGGGCAGTTGTTGGCCCGCGGAGGGAAGACGTACGTCCCGCACCGATGGCACTTGCCGCCGATCAGGTAGGGCTCACCGGACCCGTCGGTGGCGAACCAGCCATCGATCGCGGGCTGAGTAGATGCAGCTGACACGCGGTCAGCGTACCGACTCCGGCGGCGAAACTGAAACGTGTTCCAGTTTGGGGTGGTGCTCCCGACAACTGGAGTAGTCGATTACCCCACTGACCCGCCGCCATGCGCGACATAGTTCTTGGGATCGGTAGCCATGGCCACCGTCTGTACTCAATCGCACTAGCGCCGCCAACGGGGCGGCGGACAGAAGAACGGAGACCTCCGATGGGGTTGTTCGACAAGGCGAAGAAGGCCGCACAGCAGGCGCAGCAGGCGCTTGCCCAGCAGGGTGGACAGCAGCAGGGCGACGGGATGGTGCACGTGCGCGGCGCAGGACCGATCGACACGGCCGCGTTCGGCGGGCCGTCGACCCGTTCGGTGGCGGCGGACGATCCGATCTGGCAGCCCATCAACGGCATCTCGCTGCAGGACTACGCAGAGCTCGCCCGTGACGCGCAAGCCCGCGGCATCAACGACGAGGCCGGCATGATCACCCTCTCCCAGGAGCGCGGGTGGGACCCGGCGGACACCAAGGCCGCACTCGACGGCTGGGTGCAGCGGATGGGCCAGTCGATGGCCGTCGGGCAGCAGTTCCGCAAGTTCATGGGCTACTGACGGCGCGCATCATGCCTAACCCTTTCAAGGACTGGGGGCGGATGTACGGCGCCAACAAGCAGTATCTGGAGTCGCAAGGACGCCCGTCGTCGTTCTTCGGCCAGATCGGCGACATCCCCAACCGGATTCACGAAGCGGCCAACGCCAGCGAGATCGGCGTGAAGATGATCCGGCACGCCGAGCTGACCAACGGCGCCGGTCTGCGCGCCACCGTCACCGTCGAAGGCGTCTGGCAGGTCGGGTCGTACATGAACATGTCGCCGGTGCTGCGGATCCAGGCGCGGGTCGAGGGCGAGGACGGCAGCCCGCCCTACGGCGCTGTCTTCGACGAGGTCGTCGCGCAGATGCACATCGCACGGGTACAGCCGGGCGCGACGATAGCGGTGTTCGTCGACCCGCAGAACCCTGTGGACATGGCGATCGACTGGATCCGCACCGGTCAAATCGCGCCGCCGCCAACGGGTTTCACAGCGGGTGAGCCGGGCGCGCGTCCCGTGTAGCTGACAATTCGTCAGCCGTCGCTGCCCGGGCTGCCCGTGGCGCCCTTCTCGCCGGTGCTGCCTGTATCGCCGTTGGATCCGGCGGTACCGGGTTGGCCCGGCGAGCCGCCGTTACTGCCGTTGCCAGCGCCGATGGTGCCGCCGCTACCGCCGGTGCCGCCGGCGCCGCCGGTACCGCCGGATCCACCCGTGCCGCCGGTGCCGCCCTTTCCGCCGGTGCCGAGCGCGCCGCCGCTACCGCCCGAGCCACCTTGCCCGCCGGCCCCGCCTGCGCCGCCGGTGCCTCCAGTGCCACCTTGACCGCCGTCACCGGCGTCACCGCCGTGTCCGCCTGCGTTCGCGCCGTTGTTTGCGCCGATGTTGCCGCCGTTGCCGCCGATGCCACCTGCGGCACCGGTTCCGCCGTTACCGCCGGCGCCGCCAGCCCCGCCGGCTCCGCCTGTGCCGATCACGCCTCCACTGCCGCCCGCGCCACCGGCGCCCCCTGCGGTGCCTGCACCGCCACTGGTTCCCGTGCCGCCAGTTCCGCCGTTACCGGCGTCGCCGCCGTGGCCCGTCGCGTTTTGGCTGGCGCCGTTGTCGTCGCCGATGTTGCCGCCCGCGCCGCCTGCCCCGCCACCGGAGCCACCGGCCCCGCCGTCACCGGCATTGCCGCCGTTACCCGTTCCCGGGTCCTCGCCCGTGCCGTTCAGTCCTCTGCCGTTTTCGTTGCCGATGTTGCCGCCCGCGCCGCCTGCCCCGCCGCCGGAGCCACCGGCGCCGCCCACGCCTGCGTCACCGCCATCACCCGAGCCGCCGCTTTGGCCGCCGCCGTTTTGGTCGCCGATGTTGCCACCCGCGCCGCCGTTCTGATTCGGCCCGCCGGGCGTGCCGGGACCGGCGTCGACTCCCGGCTTGTTGAAGCCGTTGCCGTTGCCGAGGCTGGCGCCATCGCCGGCGGTGCTGGTCGGGGTGGGCGGGTTGGTCGCATTCGCCCCATTGAGCCCGGCACCGCCCAGTCCGCCTGCGCCGCCGTTGCCAATCAGCAATCCGCCGTTGCCGCCGTTGCCGCCAGCGCCCGCGGCATTGGCGGAGGTGGCCGCCGCGCCGGCACCTCCATTGCCGCCGCTGCCGAATAGGCCTGCGTTGCCGCCACTTCCGCCGGCCCCACCGTTGAGACCGGCCACGCCTGTGCCGCCGGCGCCACCACTGCCAAATAGCAATCCGCCATTACCACCGTTTCGCCCGTCCGTCGCATCCCAGCCGTTGCCGATCAACAGACCGGCGTTGGGATGGTCAGCGGTGCCGTTGGAGATGAAGATGCCGACCAGCGCGCTGATCGGATTGGTCGTACTCACGGAGGTGGTCAGCGCGGCGGCAAGGCCTGGTGGGGTGGGGGCCGACAACCCCGCGCCGGCCGACCCGATGCACCACACTTCATCGCAAGACGGCGGCAACTCAGATCCCACCGAGGCCAGCTGCACGGTCGGAACCGGCACCGACGGAGGCGCAGTATGAGCGGCGAACCAAAGGCCGCCGCCAGTGATTGCAAGTCCGGCAGTGATAATCGGGGCAACTGGCAGAGCCATCGGGCATCCTTAACTCAACGGGGTTCGGTCGGGACGGTGCGACCCTTCGATATCACATCTGGCGGGGCTTACTTGCGAATTCAATGAAAATGTTTCGCGCCAGTCATGGTTTGCCACGATCGTGCACAGGAGGTTGTCAGCAACGGCGCGGCGCTAGGCGACGTCCAGCAGAATCCGCAGCAGATCGTCCGGGCAGTCCCGCATCAGGTTGTGCGCGCCGTCGAGTTCGTGGACGTTCCAGTTCTCGTCGTCCCGAACCCCTTCATACGACGGGCGAAGCAGTGAATCGCCAGGCCATTTCAGCGCATAGACGAAGTCGAGGCGGCGGAACCTGTTCAGGTCACCGGTCATCCTGATTCGTTGACGAAACGACGGCAGGGGATGGGCCGTCGCGCGCGGATCGAAAGATGACATCGGCCGGACGCCGTAGCCGGTGTCGTTGCCCGGCCGCACGCGCGCTGGTGGACAGGGCTCGCCGCCTACTGTGTGTCGGGGCGGGTGCATAGAGTAGGGCCGTGAGCCCAGCCAGCACCGCTACCGACAAGAAGACGGCGTCCGGCCCGAAGACGGACCAGAAGCCGACATTGATGCTGCTGGACGGCAATTCGGTGGCGTACCGGGCGTTCTACGCGCTGCCCGCCGAGAATTTCAAGACCCAGGGCGGGTTGACCACGAACGCCGTGTACGGGTTCACCGCGATGCTGATCAACCTGTTGCGCGACGAACAACCGACCCACATCGCCGCCGCCTTCGACGTGTCGCGACAGACGTTCCGCGTCGAGAAGTACCCCGAGTACAAGGCGGGCCGGTCGTCGACCCCCGACGAGTTCCGCGGCCAGATCGACATCACCAAGGAAGTGCTCGTCGCGCTCGGCATCACGGTGCTCGCCGAGCCGGGGTTCGAGGCCGACGACCTCATCGCCACGCTGGCCACCCAGGCCGAGAACGAGGGCTACCGCGTCCTGGTGGTCACCGGCGACCGCGACGCGCTGCAACTGGTCAGCGACGACGTCACCGTGCTCTACCCGCGCAAGGGCGTCAGCGAGCTGACCCGGTTCACGCCCGAGGCCGTCGTCGAGAAGTACGGGTTGACGCCGCAGCAGTACCCCGACTTTGCGGCACTGCGCGGCGACCCCAGCGACAACTTGCCCGGCATTCCCGGTGTTGGGGAGAAGACGGCGACGAAGTGGATTGCCGAGTACGGGTCGCTGCAGGCCCTCGTCGACAACGTCGACACGGTCAAGGGCAAGGTCGGCGACGCGCTGCGGGCAAACCTCTCGCACGTGGTACTGAATCGTGAGCTGACGGATCTGGTGAAAGACGTCCCGCTGGCGCAGACGCCCGACACGCTGCGGATGCAGCCGTGGAACCGCGACCAGATTCACCGGCTGTTCGACGACCTCGAGTTCCGGGTGCTGCGGGACCGGCTGTTCGAGACGCTGGCGTCGGCCGATCCCGAGGTCGACCAAGGCTTCGATGTGCGGGGCGGGGCGCTCGAGGCCGGTGAGCTCGCCGCCTGGCTCGCCGAGCACAGCGCGGGCACCCGGTTCGGGCTTGCGGTGGTCGGCACGCACCTGGCGTTCGACGCCGACGCCACCGCGCTGGCCATCGTGGCCGCCGACGGCGACGGCCGGTACATCGACACCGCCACGCTGCACCCGGACGACGAGGCCGCTTTGTCCTCCTGGCTGGCCGACCCCGGCATACCGAAGGCGCTGCATGAGGCAAAGCTCGCCATGCATGACCTCGAAGGCCGCGGCTGGAAGCTGGCCGGCGTCACCTCGGACACCGCGCTGGCCGCGTACCTGGTGCGGCCCGGGCAGCGCAGCTTCGCGCTCGACGACCTTTCCCTGCGCTATTTGAAGCGGGAGCTGCGCGCCGAAAACCCTGAGCAGCAACAGCTTTCGCTGCTCGACGATAGCGACGGCGTCGATGACCAGGCCGTGCAGACAGTCATCCTGCGCGCCAGTGCCGTGATGGATCTGGCCGATGCGCTGGACGAGGAACTGGCGCGCATCGATTCGTGGTCGCTGCTCGGCAATATGGAACTGCCGGTGCAACGCGTGCTGGCCGGCATGGAAACCGCTGGCATCGCCGTCGACCTCAACCAGCTCGGCGAGCTGCAGAGCGAGTTCGCCAACCTGATCCGCGACGCCGCCGAAGCCGCGTACGCGGTGATCGGCAAGCAGATCAACCTCGGCTCGCCGAAACAGCTGCAGGTCGTGTTGTTCGACGAGCTGGAGATGCCGAAGACCAAGCGCACCAAGACCGGTTACACCACCGACGCGGACGCGCTGCAGTCGCTGTTCGACAAGACCGGCCACCCGTTCCTGCAGCACCTGCTGGCTCACCGCGACGCCACCCGGCTGAAGGTCACCGTCGACGGTCTGCTGAATTCGGTGGCCTCCGACGGCCGCATTCATACGACGTTCAACCAGACCATCGCCGCAACGGGTCGGCTTTCGTCGACTGAGCCGAACCTGCAGAACATCCCGATCCGCACCGAGGCCGGCCGCCGGATCCGCGACGCGTTCGTCGTCGGCAAGGGCAGCCTGGGTGACTTTGACGAGCTGATGACGGCTGACTACAGCCAGATCGAGATGCGGATCATGGCGCACCTATCCGGCGACGAGGGTCTGATCGAGGCCTTCAGGACGGGAGAGGATCTGCACTCGTTCGTCGCGTCGCGGGCGTTTTCGGTGCCGATCGTCGAGGTGACGCCGGAACTGCGCCGCCGGGTCAAGGCCATGTCCTACGGCCTGGCGTACGGGTTGAGCGCCTACGGCCTGGCCCAGCAGCTCAAAATCTCCACCGAAGAAGCCAAAGTGCAGATGGAGCAGTACTTCGCGCGGTTCGGCGGGGTGCGCGACTACCTGTTCGAGGTCGTCGACCAGGCCCGAAAAGACGGATACACGTCGACGGTGCTGGGCAGGCGGCGGTACCTACCGGAGCTCGACAGCAGCAACCGGCAGGTCCGCGAGGCCGCCGAACGCGCAGCTCTGAACGCACCGATCCAGGGCAGCGCCGCCGACATCATCAAGGTCGCGATGATCAACGTCGACCAGGCGCTCAAGGACAGCGGCCTGAAGTCACGGATGCTGCTGCAGGTGCACGACGAGCTGCTGTTCGAGATCGCGCCGGGGGAGCGGGACGCGCTGGAGAAACTGGTGACAGACCAGATGTGCGGCGCGTACGCACTCGATGTGCCGCTGGAGGT
>NZ_DASSCY010000029.1:0-5114 GCF_035697385.1 Mycobacterium sp.
GCGATCTAAGCTCACACGTGCCGCTTTGGAGACGTTGGCGGTTGTGGCCTACCGTCAGCCGGTGACACGGGCAAGGGTGAGCGCGGTACGCGGCGTCAACGTCGACGCTGTGATGCGCACGCTGCTTGCCCGCGGCCTGATCACCGAGGCGGGCACCGATGCCGATACCGGCGCGGTGACATTCGCGACCACCGAGCTGTTCCTGGAGCGGCTGGGCTTGTCGTCTTTGGCCGATCTGCCCGATATCGCGCCGCTGCTGCCCGATGTCGATGTCATCGACGACCTGAGTGAATCCCTCGGCGACGAGCCACGTTTCATGAAGCTCAGCGGCGCGCAGTCGGCCGAAGAGCCGATGTCCTTCGACGTAGATCGTGAATGAGATGACCGACACCGAGGGCGTGCGCTTGCAGAAAGTGTTGTCGCAGGCCGGAATTGCGTCGCGTCGCGTCGCCGAGAAGATGATCTTAGACGGCCGGGTAGAGGTGGACGATCGCATCGTCACCGAACTGGGTACGCGCGTCGACCCCGACGTGTCGGTGATTCGCGTCGACGGGGCACGGGTGACCCTCGACGACACGCTGGTGCACTTGGCGATCAACAAACCCAAGGGCATGCACTCCACGATGTCGGACGACAAGGGCCGGCCGTGTGTCGGCGACCTGGTGGAGCATCGAGTTCGGGGAAACAAGAAGCTGTTTCACGTCGGCCGTCTTGATGCCGACACCGAAGGGCTGATGCTGTTGACCAACGACGGCGAGCTGGCCCACCGGTTGATGCACCCGTCGTACGAGGTGCCGAAGACGTATGTCGCGACGGTGCTCGGCACAGTGCCGCGCGGACTGGGCCGCAAGCTGCGCGACGGCATCGAATTGGACGACGGCCCAGCCCATGTCGACGACTTCGCGTTGGTGGACAAGGTCCCGGGCAAGACGTTGGTGAAGCTGACGCTGCACGAGGGCCGCAAGCGGATTGTGCGGCGGCTGCTGGCAGCGGTCGGCTATCCGGTGCAGGAGTTGGTGCGCACCGACATCGGCACGGTATCGCTCGGCGATCAGCGGCCGGGCAGCATTCGGGTGTTGACGCAAAAGGAGCTTGGCGAGTTGTACAAAGCGGTGGGAATGTGACCGACTCGCTCGTCGTAGCCGTCGATGGACCCGCGGGCACCGGAAAGTCCTCGGTGTCACGCGGTTTGGCCCGGTCCCTCGGCGCGCGGTATCTGGACACCGGCGCGATGTACCGCATCGTGACTCTGGCCGTGCTCCGGGCCGGCGTCGGGTTGACCGACACCCCGGCGATCGAAGCTGCCGCCGTCGATGTTCCTCTGTCGGTGGGCTATGACCCCGACGAGGACAAGGCTTACCTTGACGCAGAAGATGTTTCGCGCGAGATCCGTGGCGACAAGGTGACCAAAGCGGTGTCGGCGGTGTCGGCGGTGCCGGCCGTGCGCGCGCGTCTGGTCGGGCTGCAGCGCGAACTTGCCGCCGGACCGAGCAGCGTGGTGGTCGAGGGCCGCGACATCGGCACCGTCGTGCTGCCCGACGCCGATGTGAAGATCTTCTTGACCGCGTCGGCCGAGGAGCGGGCACGACGCCGCAACGATCAGAATGTGGCGTCCGGCCTCGGCGACGACTATGAGGCTGTGCTGGCCGATGTGAAGCGGCGTGATCATCTGGATTCGACGCGGGCGGTGTCGCCGCTGCGGGCCGCCGATGATGCGCTGGTCGTCGACACCAGCATGATGTCCGAACCCGAGGTGATCGCGCATCTGCTCGAACTCGTGCAGCAGCGCGCCGGGGCACGGCGATGAGCGACGGCAGCTGGACCGACGAAGGCGACTGGGAACTCGGCGCCGAAGACGTCGCGGAAGCGATCGAGGAAGCGGCGCCGCCGCCCGTGGTGGCCGTCGTCGGGCGGCCCAATGTCGGCAAGTCGACGTTGGTGAACCGGATCCTGGGGCGTCGCGAAGCGGTGGTGCAGGACGTGCCGGGCGTGACGCGCGACCGGGTGTCCTACGACGCTCTGTGGAGTGGGCGGCGTTTCGTCGTGCAGGACACCGGTGGTTGGGAGCCCGACGCCAAGGGTCTGCAGCAGCTGGTGGCCGAGCAGGCGTCGGTGGCGATGCGCACCGCGGACGCGATCATCTTTGTCGTCGACTCGGTGGTGGGTGCGACGACGGCAGACGAGGCAGCAGCACGGCTGTTACAACGGTCGGGCAAGCCAGTGTTCTTGGCCGCCAACAAGGTTGACAACGAGAAAGGCGAGGCAGACGCCGCGGAGTTGTGGTCGTTGGGACTGGGGGAGCCGCACCCTGTCAGCGCGATACACGGCCGCGGGGTGGCCGATCTGCTGGACTCGGTAGTGGGTTCGTTGCCTGCGGTATCGGAACTGGCGTCGGGCGGCGGTGGTCCCCGACGAGTTGCGTTGGTGGGCAAGCCAAATGTCGGCAAGAGTTCATTGCTGAATCGGCTGGCGGGCGATCAGCGGTCGGTTGTGCACGATGTCGCGGGCACCACGGTAGACCCGGTGGACTCGCTGATCGAATTGGGCGGCAAGACTTGGCGTTTCGTCGACACGGCGGGATTGCGACGCAAGGTCGGACAGGCCAGTGGACACGAGTTCTATGCGTCGGTACGCACGCACGGCGCGATCGACGCCGCAGAAGTGGTCATCGTGCTGATCGACGCGTCGCAGCCCTTGACCGAACAGGACCAGCGGGTGCTGGCGATGGTGATCGAAGCCGGCCGGGCATTGGTGTTGGCGTTCAACAAATGGGACCTGGTCGATGAGGACCGCCGCTACGAACTGGATCGCGAGATCGATCGGGAACTCGCGCAGCTGCAGTGGGCGGAGCGGGTGAACATCTCGGCGATGACGGGCCGGGCGGTGCAGAAGCTGGAGCCGGCGCTGGAGAAGGCGCTGGAGTCGTGGGATTCACGGATATCGACGGGACGGCTGAACGCCTTCTTCAAGGAGATCGTCGCGGCGACGCCGCCGCCGGTGCGCGGCGGCAAGCAGCCGCGGATTCTGTTCGCGACCCAGGCGACCGCGCGGCCGCCGACGTTCGTGCTGTTCACGTCGGGCTTCCTGGAGGCCGGGTATCGGCGGTTCCTGGAGCGGCGGCTGCGGGAGACGTTCGGGTTCGACGGCAGCCCGATCCGGATCAACGTCAGGGTGAGGGAGAAGCGGGGCGCACGCTCTAGATAGTGTTGGTCGAGTGCCCGTCATCGACATGATCCTGATCGCGTTGGCGGGTGTCGGAGCGGGTGCGATCAACGCGGTCGTCGGTTCCGGCACGCTGATCACCTTCCCGACCCTGGTGGCGCTGGGCTATCCGCCGGTGACGTCGACGATGTCCAACGCAGTGGGCCTGGTGGCAGGTAGCGCGTCGGGGACCTGGGGGTACCGGCGAGAGCTGCGCGGCCAGTGGAATCGGCTGGCGTGGCAGCTGCCGGCATCATTCATCGGTGCGGGCTTGGGTGCATGGCTGCTGCTGCACCTACCCGAGAAGGTGTTCACCCAAGTGGTGCCGGTGCTGCTGGTCATTGCGCTGGCGCTGGTGGTGGTCGGCCCGCGGATTCAGGCGTGGGCAAAGCGGCGCGCCGAGGCGGCCGGGCGGTCGGCGGAGCACGTGTCGTCGGGACGCATGGCGGCGCTGGTGATCGCGACGTTCGCGGTCGGGGTGTACGGCGGCTACTTCACAGCGGCGCAGGGCATCATGCTGATCGCGGCGATGGGCGCACTGCTGCCGGAGGACATGCAGCGGATGAACGCAGCGAAGAACCTGCTGTCACTGGTGGTGAATGTTGTTGCGGCAGTGGCGTACACGGTGGTCGCGTTCGACCGGATCAGTTGGGCCGCGGCGGGCTTGATCGCGGCGGGTTCACTGATCGGCGGTTTCCTTGGGGCGCACTACGGGCGGCGGCTGTCGCCGAATGTGCTGCGCGCGGTGATCGTCGTGGTGGGATTAATCGGGCTGTACCGGCTGTTGACCATTTAATGCGTCCCGGTAGCATCGCTAAGACTGTCTATCGAACACGAGAAGGGCGACCGGTGGCTGAACGCGCATTCCGCACCGCACCGTCGGCTCTCTCGGCGCTTGAACCGTTCTGGCCGTCACGTCGTCTGATGGCTTTCGACGAGTGGTGTCGCGCGCGCATCTGACCCGCGCCCACTAGTCCGTCTGGTCGCTGATTGCACAGCGACTTCTAGTCGAAAGCGACGAACCTCATGCGTTCGCTTCTCATCTTCGCGCTCGTCGGAGTTGGAGCCCAACTCGTCGACGGTGCCTTGGGCATGGCCTTCGGCGTCACCGCTTCGACACTGTTGGTGCTCAGTGGGGTCGGGGCAGCGCAAGCGAGCGCGGCGGTGCACCTAGCGGAAATCGGCACCACGCTTGCTTCCGGTGTGTCGCACTGGCGATTCAAGAACATCGACTGGTCGATCGTGCTGAAACTCGGGGTGCCCGGTGCGATCGGTGCCTTCGCGGGTGCGACGGTGCTGTCGTCGCTGTCGACGAAAGACGCGGCCCCGCTGATGGCCGGGATCCTTGTCGTCATCGGTGCCTATGTGCTGCTGCGGTTCTCGTTGCGTACACCGCCGGTCATTCGGTCCGGCGCGACCCCGCACACCGCCAAGTTTCTGACGCCGCTCGGTCTGTTCGGCGGTTTCATCGACGCGTCCGGTGGCGGGGGATGGGGCCCGGTGACGACGAGCACGCTGCTGTCGCGTGGCAAGGCTGCGCCGCGCACGGTCATCGGTTCGGTGAGCGCATCGGAATTTCTGGTCGCTGCGTCCGCGTCGCTGGGTTTCGCGGTGGGATTGCGCGAGGACTTCATCGAGAACATGCCGGTGGTGCTCGGGTTGGCGGTCGGCGGCATCCTCGTCGCGCCGTTCGCGGCGTGGCTGGTGAGCAGGGTGAGTCCGGCGCTGCTCGGAACCGCGGTCGGCGGCATCATCGTGCTGACCAACAGCCAAAAGCTGGTCCACTACTTCGGCATTGAGTGGCCGTGGTCGACGGGCATTTACACATCGATCGTCGTGGCGTGGGCGGCCCTGGTGTTTGTCGCGTGGCGGACGTCGCGGGCCACGGAGTTCGTGTCAGACGTGGCCGAGGT
>NZ_DASSCY010000030.1:0-19826 GCF_035697385.1 Mycobacterium sp.
CGTGGATGTCCGGGTCGGCACGACGACGGGCATCAGCGCCGCCGACCGCGCGGCGACCAGTCGGGCGCTGGCGGATCCAGGTACCCGCCCGGAGGATCTCGCCCGCCCGGGCCACGTGATGCCGCTGCGGGCGCGGCCCGGAGGTGTGCTCAAACGGGCGGGACACACTGAAGCGGGTATTGATCTGTGCCAGCTGGCGGGAACCGCCCCGGCGGCCTTGCTGTGCGAGATGGTCACCCCGGACCGGCTGGGCATGATGCGCGGACCGGATGCTGTCGAATTCGCTCGCCGACATGGGCTGCCGATCATCACCATCGCGGACCTGGTGCGGCATCGGCGGGCGATGACCACCTTGGCCGAACGCTCGGGGGAGGCGACGGTCGCCACGCCCGAAGCGGAGTTTCGGGTCGTCGCCTACCGCTCCGTGCTGGAGGATGTCGAGCACTTGGCCCTTGTGCTGGGCGACGTGTCGGGCGACGAGCCGGTGTTGGTGCGGGTGCACAGCGAGTGTCTGACCGGCGACCTGTTTGATTCGCTGCGCTGTGACTGCGGCCCGCAGTTGCAACTCGCGCTCCGGCGAATCGTGGCAGAAGGCCGCGGTGTCGTGGTCTATCTGCGGGGCCAGGAAGGTCGCGGCATCGGCATCGGACACAAGCTGCGCGCGTATCAGCTGCAGGAGCAGGGACTCGACACCGTCGACGCCAATACGGCATTGGGGCTGCCTGTCGACACGCGCGAATACGGTGTCGGGGCGGCCATCCTCGCCGACCTGGGTGTTCGCAAAATCAGGGTGATGACGAATAATCCGCATAAGTACAGCGGCCTTGATGGCCACGGTGTGGAGGTCGTCGGCCGCGTGCCGTTGCAGACCGCGCCCACGCAGCACAACATCCGCTATCTGGAGGCCAAGCGTGACCGGATGGGACACCTGCTGGACCTCAAGGAGATCACCGCCTGAGCGGCGATGCCATCGCCATCAACTGTGCGCTTCCAAGACGGCACCGGGGTTGAGGATGCGCTCGGGATCGAGCGCGTCCTTCACTGATCGTTGCACTGCTAGAGACACCTCGTCGTGCTCAACAGTCAGCCAGCGGGATTTGAGTCGGCCCACGCCGTGTTCGCCGGTGATGGTTCCCCCGAGGTCCAGGGCGCGTTGGGTGATCGCATCGAATGCGCCCAGGGCTGCCGCGCGACTGGCCGGATCGGTTTCGTCGTAGATGATCGTGGGGTGGAGGTTGCCATCACCGGCGTGACCGAAGACGCCGATCGTTAGATCGAACTGAGCAGCAATGGATTCGATCGATGACATCAGCTCTGTGACTCGTGATCGCGGTACCGCGACGTCGTCTAGCAGCCAGTTCCCTAGGCGCTCGAGAGCGGGAAGTGCCAGCCGTCTAGCCGCCAAGAGCATCGCCGACTCGGCTGTGTCAGAGCTAACCGCGATGTCAGCGGCACCGTGTCGACGACAGATGCTCTCGATCGCTGCAAGCGTGTTTTCGGCGTCGGAGTCGTCCGCTTGCATCAGCAGCAGGACTGCGACGTCTCGGCCAAGACCCATCTTGGCGAGCTCATCGACAGCCTGCACGGTGGTGCGGTCCAGGATCTCGAGCATCGACGGCGTTATTCCGGATGACGCGATATCGCTCACGGTGCGGCCAGCCTGGTCGAGGCTGGCGAACGCCGCGACGAGAGTGTGCGGATCGCGTGGGGCGGGAAGAAGTTTCAGCGTTATCTCAGTGATGACGGCGAGCGTTCCTTCCGATCCAACCAGCAAATGGGTCAGGTCGAACCCAGCGACGCCCTTGGCGGTGCGGCGACCAGTTCGCAAGACGCGTCCGTCAGCAAGAACCGCCTCAAGGCCGATGACGAAATCGCCTGTGACGCCGTATTTTAAGCAGCACATGCCGCCGGCGTTGGTGGCGACATTGCCACCGATAGTGCTGAAGTCGACGCTACCGGGATCGGGTGCATAGAACAGCCCGGCTGCCGCTGCGCGGTCACGCAGTTCGGAGGTGACGACGCCAGGTTGCGTGACCGCGATACGGTTTACATCGTCGATCTCCAGGATCGCGTTCATTCGATGCAGGCTTAAGACGATGGATCCGACTGTGGCGTTGGCGCCGCCGCTGAGCCCACTACCTGCCCCGCGTGGAATCACCGGCACCCCGTGGCGATGCGCTACCCGCAGACACGCCGCGACTTCTTCGGTCGATCGCGGCACCAATACGGCGTCGGGAACGGCGCTCTGGGTAAACCGGGAGTGATCACGGCTGTAGGTAGCGACGACGTCGGGATCGAGCAGCACCAGTTCGTCGGGCAGGGCTGCGATGACAGCGCTTGAGGCAGGACCAGGTCGCGTGGTCATCGATGTTGCTCTCCGGCGCCGGACCGCCCTAGCTGGCTTGCGGCACCGTTACAGCGTTGCGGCCTAGGACGTTGGGTTCGCATCCGCGGCTCCCGGAACTAATCGACGCGGCGAAGGCACGCGTGCGCTCGGTTGGTTTGACGCGGGACGGGCGTCCTATCCACACCGTGAATTCCCGGTGGAGATTCCAGCACTTGAACTCGATGAGCCATCGCTCGCCGGTATCTCCGGCCCGTCGCCGACGCTTCACATCTGCTCCTTCTCAGTGCGCTCCAGTTGCCTGACCCGGGGCATCTACGAGTGTGACGACTTTTAGACAATAAAGTCAAAACATCGAGTCCCGGCCCATCCGGGAGACGGGGGCACGTGTGACGTCTCCACGGCCGGTTGCCCAAAAGAATGCTGCAGCCCAACCTAGCTTTCTAGTGAGTCAAATTTTCATCACACCTGTTGACGCCGTGTGGGCAATGTCATAGCCTGGAGTTCGTCGTCACGGCCCGTCAATGGAGAACGTGGCTGGTAGATCCGAAGGAGCTAACAAGGTGGCATCAACGTCGGTAGACGCGGTTGAAAGGGCGGCGGCCCTACTGCCTCACTTGCGCGACCGGACGGAAGAGGCCGAGCGGCTGCGGCGGATGCCGGACGAGACGATCGAGGCGATCGAGGACGCCGGCTTGCTGTGGATGGCCGCGCCCAAGCATTACGGCGGTCAACAGGCGCCGCTAGCCGATGTACTCGCCGTCTCCGAGCTGTTCGGACGCGCGTCCGGTTCAGCGTCGTGGTCGATCGCGCTCTACACGGCGTCTCCCTACTTGCTCGCCAAGTTCGACGACGAAGCCCAAGACGAGGTCTACGCCAGCGGCCACCCGTTCATGTGTGGCGTCGTGACGCCATCGGCGCAGCTGAGCCCGGCGAACGGTGGCTACCGACTGACCGGCCACTGGCGGTTCGCAACCGGCAATCGCCACGCCAAGTGGGGGCAAATGGCCGCCATGATGATGGGGCCAGATGGCCCGCAGGGGATGGCGTGGGTGATGGTGCCGCGAAGCGATTGGACTGCTCACGACGACTGGTTCGTCACCGGCCTCGTCGCCACGGGATCGAGTTCCATCAGTGTCGACGATGTCTTCGTTCCCGCCCACCGCATCCTGCACGCGTCGGACTTCGATCACGGCATCTCGCGACGGTTCGGCGACGATCCCTACTTCAAGATCCCGATGGCGCCGTTCTTCACCGCATGCACATCCGCAACCCCTGTCGGCATGGCGACCGGCGCGCTCGAACTCTTCGAAGAACGTGTCCAGAAAAGGGCAATCACCTACCTCGACTACGCGTCGGCGGCCGATGCGACCGTCACCCATCTACAGGTGGACGAGGCCGTCATGAAGCTCGACCAGGCCCGGTTCCACATGAGGCACGCGTTGGCAATGGCCGAATCCCTGCGCGAAACGCCTGGCGACATATCAACGCGCGCGCGGCTGAAAGGAGACGTCGGCTGGTGTAGCCGGCTCGGCCGCGAGGTTGTCGACATCGTGCAAAAGGGATCCGGCGCCAGTTCGCTCAACATCAAGGACCCCCTTCAGCGGCTGGTCCGCGACGCTCAGGCGATGTCGCTGCACGGTGTGTTGGCCAGCAACACCAACGCCGAAGTCCACGGTCGTGTGCGCTGCGGTCTGCCGCCCAACACCAACGTCATCTGATCATTTCGGCCGCGCGCTAAGTCTTCCCTGCCCGATGCCGCCGGGCGCCACCCCGGCCTGCATGTCGGGCGCCAGACTGTCGTCCGCCGCGGCCCTTTCGAGAAGTGAGGTCAACTGTGAGCACTGATTTCGAGCCCTCGTTGGCCGAGCGGCTCGGTCGCTTCGTCGCGGAGTTCGACCTTGACCGCAGTGAACGCCATTCGGTCCTGATGCGGCGCGCACGCTGGCAGATCCTGGACATGCTCGGTGCCGCCTACGTCGCCTGGACCAGCGAGGATCGCCACGCCGCCAAACTCATCGCCAGCCACGCAGCCGACATCGGGGCGGGCCCCTGCACCGTGGTCGGCGTACCCGGCGGCACCTCGGCGCCGGTGGCGGCCTTCCTCAACGGAACACTGGCCCACAGCTTCGAGTTCGACGACATCCACCTGGCCACGATGATCCATTGCGAATCATTTGCCACCGCAGCGACTTTGGCCGTCGCCGAAGAGCACCACACCAGCGGCTTGGCCCTGGCCGAGGCGTGGATCGTCGCCGCCGAGATCGCTCTGCGACTCGCCTCCGGCATCCACAAGCTCGACGGACTTGGACTGTATGAACCCGAAGGATTCCATTCGACGTCGGTGTTCGGCGCTTTCGGGGCCGCCGCGGGCGCGGCCAAACTCATGGGACTGAACGCCGACCAGACCGCCAACGCGCTCGCGCTCGTCGTCAGCTTTACTTCAGGAACCGTCGAAGGCTGGGCCACCGGCGGGGCGCGGAACAAACCGATTCAGCCCGGCTGGGCCGCCCACGCCGGAGTCACCGCGGCGCGCCTCGCGGCGGCGGACTACACCTGCAGCCTGGCGACCATCGACGGTCCCCAAGGCTTTTACCATTCGCACGCGTGGGGACACGAATGGAGCGCCGACCGAGTGCTCGATGGGCTCGGGGACAGGTGGCTGGCCGAAGAGGTCGCCGTAAAGCTGTATCCCTGCGGTGCCATGTGTCAGAACACAGTCGAAGGCGTCGAGGAGATCATGCACGCCCACGGTATCGGCGCTGACGACGTCGAACGCGGCGAAATTGTCCTGCCCCAATATCTTTCGGCCGCGCTGAAGAACATGGGCGCCAGCCTGTACCGGCCACCAACCGGCACCGACGCACTTGGATCCGCGCCGTGCCTGGCCGCCAGGGTGCTGCTCGACGGGTACCTCGGCGTGGAACACATGACCACCGCTGCCATGGGCGACGCGCGCATGCTTGCGTTGGCCGACCGACTGGCGGTAACAGTCGACGAGGATCCAAACCACACCAACCTGCCCGTAGCCCAACAACCCACCGCGGTCACTTTGACGACCAGCAAAGGTGAATTCTCGGCTGAACACGGCCTGGCTGCAGGACATCCCGATCGCCTCACCGAAGATCGGATCGAGCGCAAGTTCAGATCGAACATGCGTCGTGTCAGTGACGCCGCTATGACGGAGGCGATCATCGGCCAGTGCGGCGCGCTCGAGGATGTCGACGATGTCGCGGCGATAACCGCACTCCTTCGCGCCCCCGCGATCACAGCTGAAAAGACCGACCCGAGGACGGCATGATGCAATTGGCGGCCGGTGGAGAGTCCTTCCCGCTCCTCCCACAGCGACTCAGCATCAAACTTTTCGCGGATCTTGGGTTCGAGGGGTATGACCTGATCCTGCGCGGCGGCAACAGCCTGGGCGTGGCGCTCGAGGACGTCCGTGCCGATATCCCCGGTTGGGCAGGCAGATTCGATGAGCGAGTTCGCGGTGCGGGTCTCGAATTCGCCGACATCTTCTGTGTTCCCGGCAACGCACTGCAGACGCTGGCGGTCAACCATCCAGACGCCGACGAACGTAAGCAATCGTGGGCATTGTTCGACGATGTCCTTGACCTAGCGGTTCGGCTGCAAGTACCGGGAATGACCTTGCTGCCTGGAATCGATTGGGACGGAGAAGACCACGAGCAATCGCTGGCCCGCGCGGCAGACGAATTGCAACGGCGCGCCGAAGCGGCCGGCGCGCGCGGCATCCGGCTGTCCATCGAGCCCCACATCGGCTCGGTGTGCTCGACCCCCAAGGAGGCGCTCGATCTGTGCCAACGGGCACCTGCGCTGGAGTTAGCCTTGAACTACACACATTTCACCGTGCAGGGCTTCAGCGACGATGACATCGAGCCGCTGCTGCGGCATGCGCGACACTTCAAGGCCCGCGGTGCCCGCACCGGCCGAATGCAATGCCCCCTCAAAGACAACACGATCGACTACGAGCGCGTCATCGATGCGATGCAAATCCACGACTACGACGGCTACATCGCGATGGACTACGTCTGGATCGACACGGCCGGGCTCAACGATATCGACGTGCTGTCGGAGACCTTGCTGCTGCGCGACCGGCTTCGCGCCAAGTTGCAACACCAACCGTGGCAGTACCCGCAGCTGGCCGACATGGACTTCGGGGCGCCGGCAACAGACGACTGAGCGCCGAACGTGCGCCCAGCGCGAAATTCCTTGGGATTTTTCGCAGTGGACGCACGCTCGGCGAGCGTCGCCTTACAGCAGGCCGAGCAGCTGCAGGTCGGTGATGTACTTGACGATGATCGCGGCTGTCACGTGCGGAATGTCCTTGCCGGGACCGATTTTCGCATCCTGCACCGCCGAGCGGAACCGCTCGGTCGGTGCGATCGACCCGCGAACGGGTGCCTCCGGCCGCTGGTAGTTGTGGATCAGCGGGAGCAGTGACGCTTGGCGCTGCCGCTCCGGCAGCGCGCGAAGCGTCGTGTCGAACCGCGGCAACCAGGCGGCGAAATCGCCAACACGAGAAATCGGATATCCCGCGTCGATGAGCCAATCGACGTACTCGTCGAGCCCGATGCCGTCGTCATACGGGTTCATGACGTGATAGGGCTTTGCGGCGCGATCTACATCGCGACCTTGGAAGAGTTGGCGGACAACGGCTTCGAGCAGCTGAGCTTCGATCGGATTGCCGCGCGCGCCGGTGCGGGCAAGGCATCGTTGTATCGCCGCTGGCGAAGCCCGGCCGAGCTGGTGCTGGACGCACTCACCGACCCGCTCACCGGTTTCGGTGACCCACTCGTCCCCGACACCGGATCCCTTCGCTTGGACCTGATCGCTGTGCTGACGAATCTTGCCGAAGTGCTCAATGAGCCGCGCGGGCGGGCGCTGCGACCGTTGCTGACCCAGCGGCCCCGCCATCCCCAGCTGTTCGACGAGGTTTTCCGACGGGTGGCACAACCGCTTTTCGCAATGTTGTTGCACGTGCTCCAGAGGGCGACCGACCGTCACGGCGCCGATCCTCGCGCGGTGACTGAACGCATCGCCGCCGTCGGCCCGCAGTTGGTGATCATGGCGCACATGCAGTCAGCGCCGCTGCCGCGCAGCGAGATTGAAGCGATAGTAGATGAGGTGATCCTGCCGTTGGTAGGAAGTCTGCGATAGGCGCAGAGCACGCGCCTTCCGGGCGTGCGGTCTAAGTATCGGAATCAGGCTGTACGAGGTCAGCCCGGCCGGCGAGGATGCCGTCGGCGACCAGAACGTTGTGGTCGGCGGACGCGCGAATCGCAACCACACCATGTGTTTCCAGCCTGATCCGCTCGGCGACTGCGAGCCGATCCATTATCTCGCCGCGGTCATTGCCGCCAGTGAGCGTGACAACTTGTGTTCCATTGTGAAGTTGACTCCTGACTTGGCGCACATAGTCATCGCCGTCGGGTCCCCACGCATCGCCCGAGGTGACTTCGATGGTCGTAGCGCCATCGACGCCGCGCGAGAGCACTCTCGTCGGTAGCGTCATCCCGGCGGTGTCGAACGGTTGGCGCAGGACCCACGGGGTCAGGTCTCGGGTAGGGACCGCAGTCGGCGCCGCACCGGAGAAGTCCGCTGCGGCCTGTGCGACCAGCCCGGGATCTACGGCGGCCAGACTGTCAAGGGAGACCACTCCGGCGCGGCTGAGATACGCAAACGCCAGTCGCGGCCCCGACATGTCTTTGCGGCGCGCGAAGGATTCCCACCACAGTTGACTGCGCCGAGCCCTGTCCTGCAGCCGTTGGACCTGCCGCCGGCGGTTGCGGGTGTACTCCAGGAGAAGCTTGTGGGGCGCTCGCGTGCCCAATGCTTTCAACTGGTTCACGAGCGCGATCGCGCTTTCCATCGCCACTTTTGTGCCAGACCCTAGTGATGGGTGGACCGTGGCAACCGCATCGCCGATCAATACGACGTTCTGATAGGACCAGTTTCGGCATTGAAGCGTGGTGAAATGCGACCATCTGGACCTGTTACCGAAAAATCGCGCACCCTTGAGCACCTTGGTGAATGCCTTACTCAGATATTCCAGCGCTTCGTCGTCGGAGGCGGCGTCAGATGTCCAGTTGCGGTTGGTGAACCCGGCGCGCTCGATCGTCTCAACAGATGCCTCGATGACGAACGTGGACAGGCCCTTTGCGTAGGGGTAAGCGTGGATGACGAACAAGCCCGCCGGCGTTTCGACGGGCTGGAAGATGGTGCCCTCCAGTTCGATGTCGGCCGCGCACCAGATGAACACACCGCGACCCAGCGTGGTCGTGACGCCGAATTGGGATTCAAACCGAGTGCGGGTGCTGCTCGACAGGCCGTCCGCGCCGACGACGATATCGGCACCGTCACGCACGTCGTCGACGTGGGCGACGGTGCCGATGTTGACTTCGGCGCCGGCCTCGGCGGCTCCTTCGAGCAGGATGCGCAACAGTTCGGACCGTCTGATCGCTCCGCTGTGGAACTGCAAGAAGCTGGTTGTGCCTGTGTCAACACGAAACTCGGCCGACGAAAACGGCAGCGTAGCCGCCAACAAGCGTTGATGGATCGCGGGGTCGGCGTTATGCACTGCCTCGAGCAATGCGCGCGTCAATCCGACGCCGAATCCGAAAGTATCGTCGGGCGCTAAGCGCTCGAACAGTCGAACCTCCCAGTCCGGGTATTGCAGCGCCGCCAGACGAGCGGTGAACGCTCCGGCGGGTCCGCCTCCGATGATGTCCAAGCGTGTCATGGTGCGTGCCTCCGTTGTCGCGGTCGGTCAACATGTCGACACCGTCGACGCAGGCGGTGACGTAGTCGCCGCCCTCGAGAAACTTGCCGTCTAGCCCGCTTTCCGTCGCGGTGCCCAAGACGATCACGTCGCAGGCAGCCAGCGGTACGAACATCGACACGGACGCCGCGATCCGCCAGAAGGAGTGCGACGAGTTCGTTGCTGCGTCCCCGCTCTGTGGTCGCAACATCAAATCCCTCGCTGAGCAAGTGCTGCGCCAACGGCAAGTCGAGGCACCCCGATCCAATGAAACCGACTGTCCGCGAGCCCATTACCACTACCCATTCCCGACTAGAGCCGTGGTTATCGGTTAGGAGTCCTTGACCGCGAAGGTCACATCGAGATCGGTTCCCAAGAACGCGTCCGCCGGTGGCGGGCCCAGGAGTTCAGGGGGCGGGGAGTCGTTGACGTCCCATTCGTTCACGACGTGTGGATCCTCGATGGTCCACGACCGCGGCACATACGTCGGGTCGTGCAAGATGATCTCTTCCTCAACGGAGTATTCGAACCAATAACCCTCCGCGTCACGGAAGTACATCGCGATGTTGTGACCGGGCCCGTGCCGAAGCGGACCCCACTCGATCTTCACTTCGTTGTCTTGTAGTGCTGCGGCCGTGGAATAGAACGAATCCACATTCTTGAGGCTGAACTGGATGTGGTGCAACGCCGGCTGCGGTGTTTGGACCAGCACGACGTCGTGGAAGAGGTAGCGGCCGGGAGCGCGCAAGAACCCCATCACTTGCACACCGTCCGGGCCGAAGGTGCGGCTCGAGCACAGCTGGCCCAGCGTGTTGAGCATGAAATGTTCTTCAGCTTGGAAGTCCGCGGCACCCAATCCAAGATGATCTGCGACAACGGGTTCTGGACCGCCGGATTCGGGCGCTTCGATCAGATGCGCCACCGGAATTTCTGTGCTGGTCCCGGTGGTGAATTCCAGCAGGTGTCCAGCCGGGGTGTGAAACCGGATGGCCGGTGCCCCTTCCCATTCCGCCTGGCGGTGTTTGGCGACGGCAACGCCCGCCGCCTCAAGCCTGCGCGCTGCTGCGTCAAGCGCTTGTCGATCGTGGACCAGGTAACTGACGTGGTGCAGCCCGTGCACATCGCCGGGCTTGTAGACCAAGGAGTAGCGGTCCACACCATGGGCACTGAGGTAGTGGCTGCCGTCGGCGTCCGCCTGGACAAGGTTGAATCCCAACCGCTCCGTGGCGAACCTGGCGGCGAGTTCGGGATCCCGCGCGTTCAGAGCAATGTAGTTCACGCGCTCGATGCCGATGGATGACACGTTGCCTCCTTGCAAGTAGCCGATTCCCAGCCCGTGCCCTAGTCCCCGACATCTCACCAGCCGCCGAATGCGGCACGAGCCCTGCGTCATTCACGCTGCGCACCCGGACGACACTGCACGTGGGACGCCAAGGCCGCTCGGAATATTGTTATCTTACGACTGCGGCAACTATTTGACAATACCGTTAGGACGGTCGTAGTGTGGCCGGGGTTACAGCGTCTGCATGGCCACGCCGGCGACGCGCACGGTGGGACGGGAGGTATTCGGTGTCTGCAGGATGGGACACTCCCCGCCGGGGCGCATCCATAGACGGAGAAAGTGGTGCGGCGGCGGACCGTAGCTCCCCGCGGCCACTCACGACCCATCGATTCAGGGTGACGATGGGCGATACCGACACTGCCCGCGTCATCTTCTATGGGGCAGGAACGCGGCGGGCACAGATAGCCACAGCGGTTTAGGCGAACCGCTCCACGTCAAATGCAAGTCGTAACACAGGATCAGGAGCAATGGTTCACGATATCGACGAACGACAAGTGCTCGCTCAGGCCCACCGTGAACCGTCGGGGCGCGGACGCGCTGCTCTGGCGAACGATTATTGGCCCAGACCGCTGCCCGACGGCGTGCACGGCAGCTCGCACACCCTCATTACCTATGACGGTGAGGTGACGCGAGGCACCCTTTACCGGCCCGCCAACGCCAGCGGCACGGTGTTCTGTCTCATGCATCCCCGGCAGGATCTGCGCCAGCATCCCATCATTCCGGACATCCTCGCCGGTGGCGACTCGGTGTGGGCGCAGGCGGGTCGCGAGGTGGGCAACGATCTGCGGCTGATCCATGAAAGTGCGCTGCTCGATGTCGCCGCCGGCCTGGAGTGGCTGCAGCACACCTACTCTCACGTGGTGCTGATCGGGCATTCAGGAGGGGGCGGGCTCTACTCCTTCTACACCGAGCAGGCTCAGGCCGAACCGGGTGCGCGGATCGCTAACACCCCCGGCGGTGCCCCGACCAAACTGCGGGAGGCGCCGATGCCGGTTCCCGACGCGTTGAGCCTCATCGCCCCCCACCCGGGGCAGGGGAAGCTGCTGCTGGCCGCCATTGATCCGTCGGTCACCGACGAGAACGACCCGTTGTCCTTGGACCCCGAGCTGGATCCGTTCGATCCGCGTAACGGGTTCGCTTCGGCCGAAGATGGCGGCTCGCACTACACCGAGAGCTTCGTCGGCGCCTACCGTGCCGCTCAGGCGCAACGCGTCGCCCGGATCGACGAACGAGCCCACGAACTGATCGATCGACAGATGTCGGCGCGCAAGAAAGCCAAGTCGGGAACCGGAACCCGACAGGACGGGCGCCAAAGTATCCTGACGCCGATCATCACCACCTACCGCACCGATGCCGACCTGCGATGCACCGACCTCCAGCTGGACCCATCCGAACGGCCGTACGGGTCGGTGATCAGTGCCAAGCCGTCGGTCTCCAACTACGGCGTCACCGGGTTCGGCCGACTGGCGACCCCGGAGGCATGGCTGTCCACGTGGTCCGGGCTGTCATCGAACGCGTCGCTCAACCGTTCACTGGCCGGCGTCACCGTACCGACACTGATCATCGAGTTCACCGGCGATGCCTCGGTGTTTCCTGCCGACGTCGCCGCAGCGGTGAAAGTCGCCGCCTCCGACGACGTGACACATCGCCGCATCCGGGCCGATCACTTCGGCAGACCGCTGGCACCCGGCGACGAACCCGGGACGACCTTGGCAGCACAAACAATCACTGAATGGTCGAAGGAGCGGATCAAACCATGACGACCCTCAGCGACCTCGCCGCGGGCGTGGTGCCGTACCCAGAGTCTCTGGTCCGCGAGTACCGCGCTGACGGCCTCTGGGGCACACGCACAATCGCCGACGAACTGCAGCTCACCATCGACACCTACGGCAGCAACCCCGCGGTGGCCGACTCCGACGTTCAATTCACTTTTGAAGAACTGGGCGCGATCACCGATCGGATCGCAGCAGGCCTCGTTGGGTTGGGTCTCACACCCGGCGAGCGCGTGATGTTTCAAGTGACCAACCACGCTTGGTCGGTGCTGGCGTGGTACGGGGTGCTCAAGGCCGGGCTGGTGCCGGTGGCAACGCTGGCCCAACACGGCTCGCATGAAATCAATGCCATCGCTAAGCAGTGTCGGCCCGCCGCGCACCTGTTCGAGCCCCCCTTTGGCCGCCATGATCTGCGCGCGTTGGCCCACCAGGTCGCCGAGGCGCAGCCGAGCTTGCGAGTCAAACTCACGGTCGGTACCGGGCAGTCGGCCGACGGCGAGGTGTCGATCGAGGCGCTGGCAGACCAGCAATACGCAAACGGCAACCCGCGCCAGCTCGTTGCCGAGATTCAGCACAGTCTGGCCACGGATGGCGTTGCCGTGCTACAGCTGTCGGGCGGAACGACCAGTGTCCCCAAGCTGATTCCGCGACTTCACGCTGAATACTGGTACAACGCGCGCGCGTGGGCCGAGGTGGGGACCATGACCTCTGACAGCGCCGTTGCGCATCTGCTGCCGCTGATCCACAACGCCGGGATCGTGTGCGCACTGCACGCTGCGCACGCTGTCGGCGCGTGCTTCGTCACCTCGGCGGTGAACACGGAGGCGTTCCTGCGTGCCGCTGCGCGCACCCCGCTCACCCATATTCTGATGACGCGTCCCATTCTGCGACTCATCGAAACCGAACCGCGCCTGCGCAATTTGCTCGCCGGCCTCCGTACGCTCGCGTGGGGCGACCGGGCCGTACCTCCGTCGGTGATTGACGAGTTCGAAACAGACACGTGCAAGGTGATTCAGTTGTTCGGCATGGGGGAGGGGTTGACGATGCTCTCTCCCCGCGATGCGCCCGCGGCGATCCGCCATGGCACCCAAGGCACACCGGTGTGCCTGCGTGACGAGGTGCGCGTCTATGAGCCCGGCACGGAGACTCAATTGCCGGAGGGCCACGCTGGTGAACTGTGCGTGCGCGGTCCCTACACCATCCGCGGGTACTACGACGCCCCCGAGCGCAACGCTGTCGCCTTCACCGCCGACGGGCTGTACCGTAGCGGCGATATTGTCACCGAATTTCGACACGAAGGCCGCTCCTACTACCGGCTCGAAGACCGGATCAAGGATCTGATCAATCGCGGGGGAGAGAAGATCAACGCCGAGGAAGTCGAGCAACTGCTGCTCGAACTACCCGGCGTGGAGCGCGCGGCGGTCGTTGCCATGCCCGACGACCGGCTCGGCGAAAAGGCCTGCGCCTTCTTCGCTTTGCGGCCCGGCGCGGACACCATCGACCTCGATGCGGTCCGGGTGTATCTGCAAACGCGCGGCGTCGCCAAGTTCAAGTGGCCCGAGCGCATCGAGATCCGTTCCGAACTCCCGCTGACCAACATCCACAAAGTAAACAAGGTGATGCTGCGCCAGGAGATTGCCGACCTCCTCCGCGCCGGCGACCGCGCTGCCACATGACCTCCCCAGCGACCAGGGAGAGCATCGATGAGTGCACTGCCGCGCATTAGGCCCGTCTCACGACCGATCCACCATATCGGCTACACCGTCGACGACATCGCAGTGGCAGTGGACCGCTGGGTAACCACCTTCGGCGCTGGGCCGTTCTTCTGGTTCGCCAGGAACACCGCCATTACCGACGCCCGCTACTACGGAAAACCGTGCGTACTGGAACAATCCGTAGTCGTCGCGAAGTGGAACGACATCTTCGTCGAACTCGTCGAGATCCATCACGTCTCGCCAGCCGGACTTCGCCAGGCGTTGGTCGGCAACACCACGGCCGCCAACCACATCAACCACATCTGCTATGTGGCGGAGGACCCCGAAGCCGAGGTGCAGCGGCTGGAAGCGGCGGGCATTCCACGCTTTTGGCACGCATCGCTGGGCACATTCGACGTGTCCTACTGCGATGCATGGGCCTCGCTTGGCCACGCGATCGAACTCCACAAGCCGACACCAGATTTCGTCGCCATTTTCGAAGCGATCGCGACGGCGTCAACTGACTGGGACGGAACCGATCCACTTCGTGAGCTGCCGTTGTGACCAACGAATGGCGAAAGACAACCGGAACTGTGGTCGTGCGCCAGTTCGGATCGGCACCACCTCCGGAAAGGTCGCAAAAGTGAGCCACCACAGTCACGTTCACCGGCTGCGGACGGCGAGACGGCGAAGCGATCGATGACAAGTGTGCCCGGCGGCCTCACGGAGTCGCGCACCCTGCGCTCAGAGATCGCCCGCCGACTGCGGGGGTTCGCGCCGCTAATCGCGCCGACCGACGGCTTGCGCGCAGCCACCGTCGTCATCGCGGTGACCGAGCAGAACGGCCAGTACGGCATCTGGCTCACCAAACGGTCAGCCGAAATGCGTGAACACCCTGGGCAATACGTGCTGCCCGGCGGGCGGGTAGAGCCGGGCGAAGACTCCGTCGCCGCAGGCCTGCGCGAACTGGCCGAGGAACTCGGCATCGGCCTGACGCGCGACCACGTTCTCGGCCGACTCGACGATTACGCGACCAGATCGGGATACGTCATCGCCCCAATCGTGTGCTGGGCAGCCAACGGAGTAGATGCTCAACCCAATCCAGATGAAGTCGCCAGCGTGCACTTCGTGTCCTTCGCCGAGCTGCTCACCACCCCCCGTTTCGAGGCGATTCAGAAAACCGACCGGCGAGTCATTCAGCTTCCGCTCCTGGGCTTTCTGATCAACGCACCGACAGGAGCGGTGCTCTATCAGTTCGCCGAGGTCGTGCTGAGGGACCGACTTATCCGCGTCAGCGATCTCGAGGAGCCATGATCGCGCACCGGTAGCCCATGCGCGTGGAGGACGTGGGCACTGTCCTCAACGACTTGAGGACAAGTCGACGGGACGTCAGCTCACTTCGCGCTGGTCGACATTGCCGAAGAGAAACAAACAGCGGCATTCGACGTGCCAACATCGCTACACGGGGATCAGGGTGTGGTCCCGTAGCGGAAGCCGTCGGTCCGGAATTCCGGATCCGTATCCAGTGCAGGGATGATGTACTTGCCGAACACCTCTATTGTCTCCAACGCGTGCTCGCGACCAAACATCCCGACGCCGAACCCGACGCCGTTGACGCCGAGTTCGGCGTACTTGCGTAGGGTTTCGATCACCTGGTCCGGCGTCCCGATCAGCGAGCCGGCCTGCTGCATGGCCAGGACTTCCTGGCGCGTTGTTGGGGGGGCGAGTTCGGGCCAGAGCGGTATGCCAAGGGGGCGCGGGAAGGTGTCGTGATAGCGGTAGAGCAGGCTACGCTGGTGGGCGACTTCCTCGCTCATCACCCAGTCGAATGCCTTCCCTTCGTCCTCGGACACGAACGGGTGGAACACCGCGGACAGGTAGTCGTTGACGAAGGCGCCGATGGGCTCGGCATTGGCAATTCCCTTGCGGTAGGCCTCATTGGCCTTCTCCGCTGTCGCCAGGTTGGTGATCGAGTTGCCGATGAGGCCCATCCCTTTGCGCCCGGCGTTCTCCCAGCTGGGAGTATTTCCTGCGGCGTACCACAGCGGGGGGTGGCCCTTCCCGTATGGCTTGGGCACGATCTTGCGCGGCGGCAGCGACCAGTACTTGGAGCTATAACCCTCGTAGGTCTCCTGCATCCACATCTTCGGGATCTCTGAGATCACGTCTTCCCAGACTTCCTTCGTATGGTTGATCTCGGTGCCCTCAGGAAAGAACGCAAGAATCTCGTGGCTGCCTGCGCCGCGGCCTGACCCGAATTCGAAACGCCCGCAAGAGATGTGGTCCAGGTACGCGCATGCCTCGGCAACCGTGGCGGGGTGCCGAATCTGTGGAAGGGGATTCATGATGCCCGACAGCAGGTGGATGCGCTTGGTCGCATGGGCGAGGTAGCCGAGCACGGGGGCGTTGCCCGAGATGTGCGAGTACTCGTCGAGGAAGTGATGCTCGGGGACGATCACATACTTGAACCCCGCCTCTTCGGCGGCGATCATGTACTCCAGATCGGTCATGATGACCTTGTGCTCAGCGTCTGGATTCCCGCGCATGTGGTTGGGGAGCGTGTTGAAGAAGCTGATCATGAATTCCATTGAGGTGTTCCTCCCTGACTCGCTTGCCCTGGGTGATGCGGGTTCAGTCGAGTGCGGCATGGGGTTCTGTTGTGTCCGCGCGCGCCGCGACCTGCATGTGAAGTGCCCGTGCTTACGATGTTGTTTAATTTTCTACCGTGACGTGACTAACATTGTCAAGCCCTCCGCGCGCCATCTCACGTGGCATCTACGGTGGGCGCGTGTCAGGCGTGCGGGGAGTCCCTGATCCAGGTTGCCGTCGTTGCCGCGAGCCGTTGACACTCAGATCTAGCTCCTCCGAACGTCATCCGCGTCTGCTGCGGTGGTGTGCTGGCGTCAAGCAGGTCATCCTCGTCGCTGGTACCTACACCGAGGTCTTGGCCATGCTCTCGGGCAGGCCGAACGCGGGGTGAACCACAAGGTGTAGACGATCGCTTAGCGCTCGGGCCGTGCACCACGGCTGAGCGTGGGGCATAGCCACGGCGACCGGGTGCCTCGTGAAGGAAGGGCCTAGGTGCTGCCGTGGCACACGCCCCGGCGGCCCGGTCGTCGATGCGACCGAGAGGCAAGGACTTTGGCGCTGGACGCACTGCCGCAATTCGGAACGGAAGTCTGTTCGCCGATTAATCCAACACGGGTTGTGTGCTTGCCGTCCACCATGGGGACGTGCAAACACGTTTCAGCACGGCGCTTCAGCTGAGTGAACCTGCCGGTAGAGGCGATGCAGGTACTCCTCAAGGGAGGTCGGCTGGCGACCCAGCAGCCAGGTCAGGATATTCGGGTTGCCCACGTAATCGTGAGTGCTGTACCAATCCGCTATCGCGACAAGGACTCGTCGCGCGAAATCGCGGCCGGCCGGATCCTCCAGGCCGTGCGCCGAGCCAATGGGCGGACCTTCCTCTCGTGCCCAAATCCTCATGTACTCCGGGCCCGAAACCGGTTGCACCGCAACGCTACGGCCGCAGACCTTGCTCGCGGTTTCGGCAAGCACATCCGCATCAAACGCCTGCGGGAGACCGCAGAGTTCATAGCGCGCCCAGAAATGCGGCTTGCCCTCGACCAGAACCTTGCATACCACCTCGGCCACATCCATCAGATCCACCGCGCTGTGCCTCTGTCCCAGGCCGTAGGCGACAGGCAACACCCCGGTACTGAACGTCGAAGGCGGCACCAACGTTTGCATGTAGTCGGCGGGCTGAAGAATCGTCCAATTCACCGGCGAGGAGATGAGGCGCTCCTCGACATCTCGCTTGGTCCGATGCTGAAGCAATGCGGTGATGATCGGGTGCATCAGCGTGCTCATAACGACATGCTCGACACCTTCGGCGATCGCGGCGTCGATGATCGAGTAGCCGATCTCAGTCTCCCAGTATGCCAATCCGCCAGGGCAGACATGAAAGACGCTTTGCACGCCATTCATGGCCGAGCGGATGGTTGCAGGATCGCGGATGTCGCCTATCACAACCTCGCTGACACCCAAATCGACGAGAGCCTTTTCATTGCCGCTTCTGGCCCGCAACCCACGCACCTTTAGGCCGGCGCGAGCAAGAATCGGAATCACCTGACGCGCAACGTTACCGTTGGCGGCTGTTACAAGAATCATCCTGTTTCCTAACTACAATTGCGTTGTTTCGCCGGGTCTGGCGACGACGGTTGCCGACGCTGTCGGCCGATCCAACAAAACGCTGCACTGCGACCTTTCTCGGTGTGGTAGCGAGTGCAGCTGTGGATCGTGGTGTCTTCGTTTCGCGTTCCGTGTAGTTCGGCGACGGTGAGAACGCCGCGAACACAGTCTTCGTCGAGTTGGTCTCGTCGATACGGTCTCTGTACGCGGCAAAAATCCACGCGGCGAGGTATTGGCCCGGTGGGGCTGTAGGACCAAAGCTGCGCTGACGCAACCAGACTGTGTATACGCGCAGGTGCCCGCACCCGGGGGGTAGCTCATGCGCGTGGAGGACGTGGGCACTGCCCTCAACGACTCGAGGTCCAGTCGACGGGACGTCAGCTCACTTCGAGCTCGTCGACATTGCCCAAGAGAAACCGCCCCAACAAATGTTTGTATTCTTGTGGGCAAGTGCGGTGGACCATATGTCCGGCCCCCTCAATCGTCGCGAGCTGACCATCGGGAATACGACGTGCGGCCTCAGCTAACCCCTCCTGAGGCGTGTAGCTGATTGATCCCCCGCCGATAATGAGCGTCGGAGCGGTGATCTTAGGCAGATCGTTCCACCAGGACGGATCCGGGTTGTGAATCTGGTCAACGAGTGAGGTGAGCGCGGAATAATCGAAAGGGGCCCCTCCCGGCACTTCTTCGGCAGACGCCGGAAAGTCTACGTCGATGGGAGCAGTATCTTCGAAGACCAGTCGCTCAATGCGTTCTGGGAATTTCTCCGCGAAGATGCACCCTATTCTTGCGCCCATTGAGTGTCCGATCAACGTAAAGCGGTCCAGGGCAAGTGCATCGGCGAACGCTTCGAGATCGTCACACATCAATTCAAACGAGTAGACGTCGGACCTGGCGCTGTCGCCGTGACCGCGCTGCGTGAGGGCGAAGACGTGATAGTGATCGGCCAGGAAGAGCGCGATCTCGTCCCAATCCCGTGCGTCGTACATGAGCCCGTGCAGGAGAATGAGCGGCGGCGCACCGGGATTGCCTGCCTCGCGATAGTGAAAAGTCAGTTGTGAAAGCTCGATAGTCTCGTCGGTGAACGCGGACAAGGACCTACCTCTTCTCTATCGGCAGCAAAGAAGGCCGTACCCGACTTTGGGTTTTCATTGCTGACGTGAACAGATTAGCCGGAAAACAGTGTGCGCCAAGCGAAATCGCTGCGCGAAGATCAGGCCGTGGTCCCGTAGCGGAAGCCATCGGTCCGGAATTCGGGGTCCGTATCCAGTGCAGGGATGATGTATTTGCCGAATACCTCTATTGTCTCCAGCGCGTGTTCGCGACCAAACATCCCGACGCCCAGGGAGCATCCGTTGATGCCGAGTTCGGCGTACTTGCGCAGGGTTTCGATCACCTGGTCGGGCGTCCCGATGAGCGAGCCGGACTGCTGAATTGCCAGCGCTTCCTCGCGCGTGGTTGGCGGGGCAAGGTTGGGCCAGACGGGGATGCCCTGGGGGCGCGGGAAGGTGTCGTGATAGCGGTAGAGCAGGCTGCGCTGGTGGGCCACTTCCTCGCTCATCACCCAGCCGAATGCCTTCCCCTCGTCCTCGGAGACAAACGGATGAAACACCGCCGAGAGGTAGTCGTTGACGAAGGCTCCGATGGGCTCGGCATTGGCGATACCTTTGCGGTAGGCCTCAACGGCCTTCTCCGCGGTCGCCAA